>NZ_JBDJNT010000002.1:0-284643 GCF_039674525.1 Stenotrophomonas sp. TWI377 | reverse complement strand
TCGTTGCGAGCCGCCCATTGTAGACCGGCTTATCTGCTTCGTCAACACCTTTTTTCAAGGCCGTTTCACCGAAGTGAACCGTTGTTGCCGATGCCGCTTCGTCGTTCGCCTCAGAGGCTTTCGTCGTTGCGAGCCGCCTATTATGTCAGGCTTTTCGTTTCCGTCAACACCTTCTTTCGAAGCTTGTTGCCGTCGCTGCGGGTGGGTGTTCACCGGGGTGAAGACCGCGTCGCAGCGAGGGAGCGAATACTAAAGACTTCTGAAAATTCGTCAAGCGTTTTCGTCGATCTTTTTCATCAACGCGTCATCCATACGTGCTGCTCATCAACAAGCGCGGCAGCACGCGCGTTGCGCGTGCTGCCGCTGGCTTGCTAACAATGCATCTCTAGTCATCAGGAATGCATGCGATGTCCGCGGTAGGCAAACGTTCGTTGTGGCGCGATCTCTCCCTGCCTGCGGTGATGGCGGGCTTCATTACGGTACTGGTGGGCTTCGCCAGTTCGGCGGTGATCGTGTTCCAGGCCGCACGCGCGGTAGGCGCCGACCAGGCGCAGATCGCCTCGTGGATGTGGGCGTTGGGCCTTGGCATGGGCGTGACCTGTATTGGTCTGTCACTGCGCTATCGGATGCCGGTCGTCACTGCATGGTCCACGCCGGGTGCGGCCATGCTCGTGGTGGGTGCGGGCGCGGCCGGCTACAGCGATGCAATCGGTGCGTTTGTTCTGGCTGCCGTGCTCGGGATGCTTGCCGGCTTCTCGGGGATCTTCGCGAAGCTGATGAAGCGTGTGCCGATGGCGCTGGCCGCGGGCATGCTTGCTGGCGTCTTGCTGCGCTTCGGGCTGGATGTGTTCGTCTCGATGGGCACCCAGCTGGGCATGGCACTGGCGATGTTCGCCACCTGGCTGATCGGGCGACGGCTGTTCCCGCGCTATGCGGTGATCGCCACCCTGCTTGTCGGTGTCATGGTGGCGGCCGGTCAGGGCCTGCTTCATATGCAGGACGTGCGGCTGGAACTGGCCACGCCGGTATTCACCTGGCCAACGCTGTCGTGGTCGGCGGTGTTCGGCATCGCCCTGCCCCTGTTCGTGGTCACCATGGCCTCGCAGAACATCCCGGGCGTAGCGGTGATCCGTGCCTCCGGCTACGACACACCGGTATCGCCGGTGATCGGCTGGATCGGGGTGGTCAACACGCTGCTCGCCCCGTTTGGCGCCTATGGGCTCAACCTGGCCGCGATCACCGCCGCGATCTGCATGGGCCGTGAGGCACACGAGGATCCGGCCCGCCGTTATACCGCCGCGGTGGCCGCGGGCGCCTTCTATATCGTGGTGGGCCTGTTCGGGGCGACGGTGGCGGCCGTGTTCGCCGCCTTCCCCAAGGAACTGGTGGCCTGCGTGGCCGGCATCGCACTGTTGGGCACCATCGCCAACAGCCTGGCGACGGCCCTGCGTGAGGAGGCCGATCGCGAAGCGGCGCTGGTGACCTTCCTGGTCACCGCCTCGGGCCTGTCGCTGGCCGGGATCGGCTCGGCGTTCTGGGGGTTGGTCGCCGGCGGCATCTGCCTGGCAGCACTGCGACCGCGTCCGGTCGCCCGCTGACGCCTCACGCGCCTTCGAAGATACGCAGTACGACGAACAGTGCCAGGCCCAGGCCCAGGGCAAGCCGGCTGGTACCCCCGCGGCGTACCAGTTCGGCGTTGATCCGCTCCGGCTGCCCGGTAAAACGGGCCTGCGCCCGCGCCACCATGCGGCGGCAATGCCAGCGGTACAGCGCATTGCCGAAGATGCCCAGCGAGAGCCGCACACCCAGCGATAACACGACGCCGCCCACCGCCAGGTCCAGCAGGACCATCGCCATGCCAATGGCGAAATCGGCCATGAGCACCGCGAATGCCACCAGGTACATACGCCGGTACATGAGCCAGTGGAAGCCAAACAGGACGGCCGGCCAGTGCCACGGGCGCGGCCAGCGGCCACCGGCCTCATCGAGATGCCAGCGACGGGCATACAACGCGAAGTTGTCGCCCACCGCCTTCGCCAGCAGCGGATGGCGGTCATGCACCGCCACGGCCGCATCGATCTGGGCGTCGATCATGGCCTCGTGCAGGGCGGTGCTGGGCGCGCGATAAGGATCCTCGGCCGTCTCGTCCGGCCGGGCCGGGGACGGAACCGTACTCATAGCGGGCGAACCGCCAGCGTCTGCTGCAGCACGTGCTGCGCACCCGGTGCCAGGGTCACCACATCCGGGCCGGCATTGGCCGCTTCCAGGCACACATAGTTGCGCCAGCCGGCCCCGACATCGGCCATCTTGCTGGCGCCGGCCTCGCCCGGGTTCCAGGCGACCAGCGAGCGGCTGCCGGTGGTGGTGATCTCGATGCGGCGCTTCAGGCCCGGGTCCTTGAGCACGTAGCGGCCGCCGGCCTGCGTATAGATGCGGTCGCTGCGGCCGGGATCGCGCGGGTCGCGCAGGTTCCAGTCGCCCTGCTGCTGGCGCGGGGTCGCGTAATTCTCGAACTTGTCCAGGTAGGACAGGCCATCCAGGCCCTCCACGCTGACCTGCATCGCATCGGTGACATGGAAGTAGTTGTGCAGGGCCTGGGTGAAGGCGACCGGCTGGCGGCCGGTGTTTTCGGTGATCAGGCGCTGTTCCAGGGTCCGGCCGATGCGCAGCTCCATGCGCAGGCGCAGGTCCAGGTTCTCCAGCACCGGCGGCGCCAGGGTCAGCACCATGGTGCCGTCGGCCTCTCGACGGGCCTGCTGCAGGGTCCATGGCACGTTGCGGACGAAGCCATGCGAGGGCACGTCATTGCCCTGCCCCTGGCGGCCGAAGTACGGCCAGCACACGGGGCTGCCCCCGCGGATCGGGGTCGGCAGCGGCTGGGCGCTCGGCGAGAGCCACATGACGTCCTGCCCGCCCTTGGGCACATAGGACAGGAGCTGGCCACCGAACACGCTGATCGCGGCGGTGGCGAACGGGGTCTGGACCGTCCACGCGGGGAAGCCCTGGATGTCGGCCAGGCTCAGGCCAGGCACCTTGGGCAGGGCAGCGCGCGGCGCGGCCGGGGACTGGACATACTGGGCGTGATTGGGCGGCAGGGTGAACACGGTGGATGCGGGCATGGTCGGTGTGGAAGAAGGAGGAGCACCGCGCAGGGCGGTGAGAATGCGCTGGCCGGCACGGCCATCGGCGGGGGTCCAGCCCAGGCGCTGCTGCTCGGCCTGGATGGCGCGGCGGGTCGCGGTACCGATCATGCCGTCGGCCGTACCGATATCGTGGCCGCGGGCCAGCAACAGGGTCTGCAGCTCTCGACGTTCGGTACGGCCGATGCCGGGATCGTCGGTCGGCCAGGCGGCGACGATACCCGGACCACCCCGCAGGCGATCGGCCAGGGTGGCGATCGCCAGGGCGTAGCTCTCGGCGGCGTTGTAGGCGTAGATCGCGTCGTAGTTGCGGAACACCAGCCACGCCGGGCCCTTGGCACCGGTCGGGAGTAGCAGTGCCGCGTTGCTGTCGGCCGGGAGCCCGGCGGGCGCCAGAGCACCACCGGCCACCGGGACGATGCCCAGCGCGCGCCAGTCGGCCAGTGGCTTGCGCTGGGTACGCCCGGCCACGCTGGCGTTGAAGCCAGCGGGAATCTTTACTTCGATGCCCCATGGCTGCCCGGTTCGCCAGCCCGCCTTCTTGAGGTAGTTGGCGGTGGAGGCCAGCGCATCGGGAATCGAGGCGACCAGATCGCGGCGACCATCGCCGTCGCCATCCACCGCGATGCGCGCATAGGTGGAGGGCATGAACTGGGTGTGGCCGAAGGCGCCGGCCCACGAGCCGGTCAGGCCCTCGGCGCGCAGGTCGCCGGCATCGATCAGCTTGAGCAGGGCCAGCAGTTCACCGCGGAAGAAGGGCTGGCGGCGGCCTTCGCAGGAGAGCGTGGCCAACGACTGCAGCAGCGGGCGCTTGCCGAACACGCGGCCGTAATCGCTCTCTACGCCCCACACCGCGACAATGGTGGCGGCATCGACACCGTACTCGGCCGAAACACGGGCCAGCAGATCACGGTGCTCGATCAGACGGGAGCGCCCGTCATCAACGCGCTGGGTATCCACCAGCGCGGCCAGGTAATCCCACAACGGAGTGGTGAACTCCGGCTGTGCATCCAGCAGCGGCAACACGCTGGGGTCGGGGGTCAGCCCGGCGGTGAGCACCTCGAAGCGCTCGGCGCTGATGCCCTGCTTGCCGGCCTGCGCCTTCAGCGTGACCAGGCAGGTGGCGAATGCGTCCGGCGCGGCGACCGCGATCGACGGTGCGCCGAGCCACAGCCCGGCCAACAACAGGGGCGACCATCGCATTGGCGGAATCCTTGCAGCCAGTGGACCTGCATCATAGCGGCAATGCCGCGCAGGTCAGGCCGGCTGCAGCAGACGCAGGCCGAAGGCGGGATCGGTGGCGTTCCAGTGGGCGGTCACGCGCAGGCCGGCGGCGGCGGCCATCGCGGCGAACACCGCATCGGTGTACTTGTGACTGTACTCGACGGTCATCGCCTCGCCTTCGGCGAAGTCGAAGCTCTGCCCCCCCACCTGCACGCGCTGGTCGCGCTGGCTGACCAGCTCGGTTTCGATGCGCAGCCGCGGCACGCTGTAGCGGGCACGATGGCGGAAGCCGTCCAGATCGAAATCGCTGCCGATGTCGCGGTTGAGCCGACGCAGCAGATTGAGGGTGAACTCGGCGGTGACCCCGGCGGCATCGTTGTACGCCGCTTCGATCAACGCCGCGTCCTTGTGCAGGTCGATGCCGATCAGGGCCATGCCATCCGGGCCCATGGTCTGGCGCATCGCCTTCAACAGGGCGACGGCGTCGTCGTGGGCGAAGTTGCCCAAGGTCGAGCCAGGGAAGAACACCAGGTGGCGGGCCGGCTCGCGCTGCGGCGATGGCAACTGCACCGGCTGGGTGAAATCCGCGCAGACCGGCAGCATTTCGATGTCCGGCAGCGAGGGGGCCAGCCGGGTGATGCTGTCCAGCAGCGCGGCGCGGGAGATTTCGATCGGGGTGTAAGCGACCGGGTCCCGCAGCGCATGCAGCAGCAGTTCGGTCTTGCGCCCGCTGCCACTGCCCAGCTCGACCACATGCAGGCGCGGGCCGACCACCTTGGCGATGTCACGCGCGCAGTCCTGCAGCAGCTGCAGCTCGGTGCGGGTCGGGTAGTACTCCGGCTGCTGGGTGATCTGCTCGAACAGCGCCGAGCCCTGCGCATCGTAGAAGTACTTGGAGGGCAGCTGCCGCGGCGTGGTGGACAGACCACGCAGGATGTCGGCGGTGATCTGGTCCCGATCCGGCTGCAGATCGGTCAACGCTTGGAGTGCATCACGGACCGAACTCATGCGGCATCCCGGGCCAGGCGCAGGCCGGCGAACTGCCACCGGGCCGACGGCGCGAAGAAATTGCGGTAGCTGGCGCGCAGGTGATCGGCCGGGGTGGCGCAGCTGCCTCCGCGCAGCACCCACTGCCCGCACATGAATTTGCCGTTGTACTCACCGAGGTTGCCCGGGAAGGTGCGGAAGCCGGGATACGGCCCGTA
Organism: Stenotrophomonas sp. TWI377; assembly: GCF_039674525.1. Lineage (NCBI taxonomy): Bacteria > Pseudomonadati > Pseudomonadota > Gammaproteobacteria > Lysobacterales > Lysobacteraceae > Stenotrophomonas > Stenotrophomonas sp. TWI377. The sequence continues at coordinate 279,074 of NZ_JBDJNT010000002.1, read as the reverse complement.
GGCGCTGCTGGTCCATTCCCAGACATCGCCAAACAGCTGGACGAGATCGCCTTCTTCCGCCGCCCCGCCCGGGTGGAGGTGATCGGTATCGGCGAAGCGACCCCGCAGCGGCCGGCCGGCGGTGGCGGCCTCCCATTCGAATTCGGTGGGCAGCCTGGCGTCCTGCCAGCGTGCGTAGGCGTCGGCTTCGAAGTAACTGAGATGGCAGACCGGTGCGTGGGGGTCGAGCGCACGCCAGCCGCCGAGGGTGAACTCCCGCTCCAGCGCGTCATCCCAATAGAGTGGATGCTCCCAGTGCTGCTCCTGACACAGGGTCCAGCCTTCGCTCATCCACCAACGCGGCTCGCGGTAGCCACCGGCCTGCACGAACTGGCGGTACTCCTCGTTGCTGACCGGGCGGTTGGCCAGCGCATGCGCGGGCACCAATACGCGGTGGACCGGCGATTCGTTGTCATAGGCGAACGTGGGGCGGGTGGGCCAGACCGGCGCGCCGATCTCCACGATCTGTTCGGGACTGCTGAGCCACTGCAGCGGCAGCGCACGGGCCGGCGCCACGACAAGATCCTCGCGGTAGGCCGGCTGCAGCGGGTTGGACCAGAACGCGTGCTTGATATCGGTCAGCAGGAGTTCCTGGTGCTGCTGCTCATGGTGCAGGCCGAGCAGCAGCTGCTGCTGGGCCTGCTCACTCAGGCTGCCGGCCTGCAGCGCAGCGATCACGCGCTGGTCGATCTCGGCGCGGAAATGCAGCACTTCATCCAGCGAGGGCCGCGAGAGCAGACCGCGCTGGGGGCGCGCATGGGCCGGGCCGATGCTCTGGTAGTAGCTGTTGAACAGGTAATGCCAGTCCGCATCGACCGGTGCGTAGCCGGGCCGGGTGGCCAGCACGAAGCGCTCGAAGAACCACGTGGTGTGGGCCAGGTGCCATTTGGCCGGACTGGCGTCGGCCATGCTCTGCACCATGGCGTCTTCCGCACTGAGGGGGGCGGCCAGCGCGACCGTGCGGGCGCGCACGCTGGCGTAGCGGGCGGCCAGCGACGTCGGCGGGGCGGCAGTATGCGGAGGTGCGGCAGCAACGGCGGTAGTCATCGCGATCAGGATCGGCCAGCCGGGGTGAGCGCCACGTCATGGCACGGCATGGATCGGGTGACAACGCTCAGAATGCGTCGAGATAGAACCAGCGGCCGTCTTCGCGGACGAAGCGACTGTGTTCGAGCATTTTCACCGCACTGCCGCCGCCGACCTTGTAGCGCGCGGTGAAACGGACCTGGGCGTGGTCGGCATCTGAGCGGGTATGTGCGTGGATCGTCAGCCCCAGCCACTGCGTGCGCTGGCCGGGTGCTTCGTCCAGCGACAGCTCGGCCGGGCGCGTGGACGGGTGCCAGCTGGCCAGCAGGTACCCGGCCAGGTGGCGCACGTAGGCGCTGTAGCGCGAGCGCATCAGCGCTTCGGCATCCGGCGCGGGTGTGCCGGCGTGGTAGCGGCCGCAGCAGGCGGCGTAGGCCAGTGGGCGGCCGCAGGGACAGGGGTCGGAGATGGCGGTGGTCATGGGGGTATTGTCGCGCGATGACCGGGCGTATGCTGGCGCGCCTTCTGCCGCGATGTGCTGCCGTGCTTGAGCTGGTTCCCCCTGAGCTGTTGTGGTTGGTGGCGATCGCCTTCATCGCCGGCCTGGTCGATGCCGCCGTCGGCGGCGGTGGGCTGGTGCAGTTGCCCGGGTTGTTCACCGTCTTGCCGCAGCACACGCCGGCGATGCTGTTCGGCACCAACAAGTTCAGCTCGATGTTCGGCACGGCGGCTGCCGCATTCCGCTACGCGCGCAATGTGCGCTTCCCGTGGCGGCCGGTACTGTTCGCGGCGGGCACGGCGTTTGTGTTCTCGTTTGCCGGGGCCACGGCGGTCAGCCTGCTGCCCAAGGACGCGGTACGCCCGCTGGTGCTGGTGCTGCTGGTGGCGATGCTCGGCTACACGCTGTGGAAGAAGGACTTCGGTGCCCTGCACCGCCCGCGCGAGATCGGCCGCAAGGAACTGGTGACCGCGTTGGCGATCGGTGCGGTGATCGGGTTTTACGACGGCTTCTTCGGGCCCGGCACCGGCAGCTTCCTGATCTTCCTGTTCGTGCGCTTCTTCGGGCTGGACTTCCTGCGTGCGTCGGCCGCCTCCAAGGTGGTGAACCTGGCGACCAACGTGGCGGCGATCTCCTTCTTCGTGCCGACCGGCAACATCCTGTGGCTGTTCGCACTGCCGATGGCCGCGGCCAACATCATCGGCTCGGTGGTCGGCACGCGGATGGCGCTGCGCGGTGGCACGCCCTTCATCCGCAAGCTGTTCGTCGGCCTGGTGGTGGTGCTGATCGCCCGGATGGGCTGGGACACCTTCGCCGGTTAGCAGGACGGGCCAGCCCTGGGGCTGACCCGTCGGTTGCTCAGCGCTTGGGCTTGGCGGGCTTCTTTGCGGGCGCCTCGGGCGCGGCCTTGGTGGCCGTCTTCTTTGCCGCTTTCTTTGCCGGCACCTGGGGCACAGCCTTCTTTGGGCGGGATGCCGACGCCGCTGCCGGCGCCGCCACGACCTCGGCCTCGACGTGGGCGTCCTCGTCGATCGAGGCCGCCATCACTTCAGTGGCCATCGCCTCGGGGGCATCCACTACGGCAGGCGGGGCAATCACGGCCGGTGCCGGTGCCGCCGTCGTCTCGCCGGCGCGGGCACGCTCGGGCAGCTTCAGGCGCTTGCCTTCGTCGTCGTACTCGATCAACAGGACGCCGGAGTCGTGGCGACCGCTGATCTCCACGAAGCAGGCACCGCCGATGAACGGCTCCAGCGTCATCACCGACTTCAGCGGGGTGGCCACGACCATCTGGAACCCGAAGTTGTCGAAGATGTTCATCGCCAACGCGGTGAACTCGTTGTCGGCCTTGTCGAAGGCTTCATCGAGCACCACCGCCGCGTAGCTGGGCAGCTGGCCGTCGGCGCCACCGAGCTGGTAGCGCAGCGCGGCCGCCAGGCAGGTGGTGGCCAGCTTCTGGCGCTGACCGCCGGACTTGCCCGCACCGCTGCGGTAGATCTCGACCTGCTGGCGGGTGGCGGCGTCGAGCTCGACGCCGACGAATTCCACATGCAGGCGCACGTCCAGCACCAGCTCGCGCCAGCGCTTGTCCTCGCCTTCCTGCGAGCCGAGCTTGGCGACCAGCTCACGCAGCACCGCGAACTGCGCTTCGGCCAGTTCGCGCTGCTCGGTCTGCTGCTGGGACAGCACGTCACGCAGGCGCTGGTGGAAATCCAGTACCTCGGGCAGGCGGCGGTCGGTGAGTTCGATGGTCAGCAGGGTGCCGCGATTGAACGGTACCTGCTCCAGCGAGGCATTGACCTCGTCCAGGCGCTGGGCGATCGACTTGCGCGCCTCGGCCGTGTGCCGCTGCAGGGCCAACAGGTTGTTCTTGCTCTGGCTCTGCAGCAGATCGAAGAAGCGTGCCTCGTGCTGCGGCAGGCCATCGTTCTCCAGCCGTTGCAGGCGGGCCAGGAAATCTTCGGCGCTGGACAGGCTGACGGTGAAGTCGCCGCTGTCTTCCGGCCAGGCCTGGCAGTAGCGGCGGAAGCAGCCGAGCAGCAGGTTTTCCAGCCGGTTGTGTTCGGCCTGGGCACCGCCGAGCTGTTCGTTGAGGGTGTTGCTGATCTGCCGGAAGTGGGCTTCCAGGTTCTCCAGGCTGAGCACGCCGAGCGCCTTCAGGCGTTCGTCCAGGCCCTGCTGCTGCAGCGGCGTGACCACGCGCTTGGCCAGCGGCGCGCACTGCTCGTGCAGGCGTTCCAGGCGTTCGTGTTCACGGCCGAGCTGGCCGCGCTCCACGCGTACGTCTTCATAGGTGCGCTTGGCCTGGGCCACATCGGCCCGGGTCTTCTCCATCTGTTCGCCCAGCCTGCGCAGATCGGCATTGCCTTCGCGCAGGTCGTGCAGGGCCTGGGCGATGTCGTCCAGGCGCTGCAGCGGTGCGGCCACATCAATCTCGTCCCAGCCCAGCGTGCACAGCTGATGGCAGGCCAGTCGGGCCTTGCCGTCCTGTTCGCGCTGCGCACGCAGGCCGGCCACGTCGCTGTCGCAGGCAGCGATGCGCTGGGCCAGTTCAATCGCTTCGCGCTCGTACAGATCCAGCTTGTCGCGGTTGTTGAAGCCGAGCAGCCAGCGGCGGCGGTCGCTGATGTTGTGGCGATCGTCCTTCTCGAAGCGCTCGCCCGGGTGCTTGACCTGGCCTTCCTTGGTGATGCCGCGGTCGGTATCGCGCAGATGGCGTGCATCCACGCACTCGTAGTCGAAGCGCTTGCCCAGCTCGCGGCGCAGCCAGCCGGCATAGCCGTGCTCGCGCAGCACCAGCTTGTGCAGCAGCGAACGTGCGCCCGGCTCGCGGCCATGCAGTGCATCGTCGTTGCGGCGCACCCGGTAATAGACCAGGCGGGTCCCGAGGTGGGTCTGGTTGATCCACGCCGAGACCTCGGCGTGGTGGCGCTCATCGACCAGCAGCGACTGCGCGAAGCCGTGCAGCACGCGCTCGATGGCGCCCTGCCATGCGGCGTCTTCGTCGCGGACCTGCAGCAGTTCGCCCACGAACGGCAGTGCCGCCTCGGGAATGCCGGTGTCGCTGCTCAGGCGCGCGCGCAGCTGCTGCATCGGCGCGGGAATGCTGGACGGGGTGCGCTTGAGCGCCTCCAGTTCCGAACGCACCTCGGCGAAGCGGCGCTCGTCGTCGCGCTTGCCGCCCATGCGCTCGGCGATGGCTTCGTCCAGCTCGGCCGCGGCGCGCTGGCCGTTGTCGAGGCGGGCCTGCGCGCGGGCGAGCTGCTCGGCAAACCCGTGCGCGGTCTCGGCCAGGGTTTCCCCCAGTTCGCGGCTGGCGTGGTTGGCCTGGCTGCGCTTGGCCAGCCGGCGGTCGCGCTCCTGGGCGACACGGCCCTGCTCGCGCTCCAGTTCCTCGATGCGCTCGCCGCCCTGCTGGCGACGCTGCGCTTCCAGCTCGGCGAGGTGGCTTTCATGATTCTCCAGCGCGCTGCGGCGCTGGCCTTCTTCCCCGGACAGACCGCGGTCGCGGGTATCCAGTTCCAGCAGGCGTGCCTCAAGCAGGGCCAGGCGACGCTGCTCGCGCACGCCGTCGATGCCCAGCTTCATCTCGTCCAGGTCTTCGCGCTGGCGGCGCAGTGCCTGCAGATCGGCGTAGTGGCCGCGTGCGGGCAGCAGGGTTTCGACCTGGCGGCGCGCGGTGACCACGGCCTGATGGGCGCCATCGAGTTCGGCGAAATCATCGACCAGCCGCTCGGCCGCATCGAAGGTGCGCGGTGCATCGAGCATGAAGTCGCGCAGGAACACGTTCAGATCGCCGAGGTTCTTCGCCGACTGCGTCTTGTGCAGCAGGCGCAGCGCCATCTCGTTCTCGATCCCGAGCACATGGCGGAACCGTTCGGCATAGCTGGCGAAGCTGTCGAAGTGATGCACATCGCCCAGGCGCTGCTTGAGCTTGCGCAGGTCCAGGTCGAAGCCACCGAGGTCACGTGCGATGTCGAAACTGCGCTCGGCCACCATGTAGTGCTTGCGCACATCGGCCGCGGCCGCGCCGTTGCCGGCAATCCAGAACAGGCGCACCAGGCTGACGATGCGGCCGTCATTGCTGCGGTATTCCAGCACCAGGGCGGTCCAGGTAGCGCCTTTGCGCAGGTACTGGGTGGCGATTTCACCGGTGCCGCTGTCCTGCTGGTCGGCCCAGGCGCCCCGCACGTAGGAGACCAGGTTGCGGTCGCGGCCACTGCGTTCGGCTTCGCGCGCGGCGGCGTTGAAGTCGACCAGGGCCGGCGGCACCAGCAGCGCGGACATCGCATCGAGCAGGGTCGACTTGCCCGAGCCGGAGCGGCCGACGAACAGGAAGCCGCGCTCGGCGATCGGCACTTCGGTCAGGCCGGAGAAGGTGCCCCAGTTGTGGACCTGCAGGCGGCGCATGCGGAACTGCTGCGCGCGCGGGTCGGGCTGGTCGCCGGGGAACAGGGCGGGTGCGGGAATGTGGACGGTCATGGCAGGGCTAGCAATCCAGGCAGGGCAGCGGCGCGCGGGCGCGCGCTCAGGCGTCGAGGTCGGCCGGCGCTTCGCGCAGGCGGCGGTACACCTGGGCCAGGGCGGCGACATCTTCGGCGGAGAACATCAGTTTCAGTGCCGGCGAGACTTCATGACGCGCATCGTCGCCGCCGAGGCGGGTGAGGATGTGGTTGTCCTTCATCTTCTGCACGGCACTGGCGACGCGGCGGTTGAAGCCGGCGCGGTCGGTGGACAGGTGGCGCTCGTACACGGCCAGTGCTTCGGCCAGCTCGGCATCCTCGACCACCGCGCGCACGCCGCGCGCATCGGCTTCGGCCAACTGCTGGCGCAGGTGCAGCAGCAGCACCGAGTCGATGAAGGTCAGCGGCGAGGTACGCAGCAGCACCGGTGCATCGATATCTTCGGTATCGGCCTGGCGGGTGAACGCCACGCCACTCTCGCGGTCCAGCACCAGTTCCAGGAACAGGTCCGAGAGCGCCGAGCGGATCGCCGCTTCGCTGCGGATCAGCGCCGGCCACAGCTTGGCGTGACGCAGCTGGTCGATGCTCGGGCCGATCAGCAGCTGGCACAGCGCGCGGCGGCCATCGAGCGGCAGCCGGCCGGTGTCGCCCATGTAGAACACGTCATTGTTACGCCGCAGGACGGGCGTCACCACGACCGGTTCGTCGTCGTGCCCGTCTGCGCCGCCGTCGATCGGGGTGTCGGTGGATTGTTCATGCCAGCTCATGGCGTTTCTCCTGGGTGAACCAGATCAGCGGAATGCGGGCGCGACGCCATTGGCCATCGCCGCCGCGCCATTGCGCGATCTCCTGTTGATCGGTGGCGACCTCGCCGTGGCGGGTGCCAAGAGAGAGGTAGCCGATGATGCTGCCCAGCCCCTGCGGGGCCTCACGGTGCTCAAGCACCTGCGCGATCGACAGCCGCGGCTGCTCGCCGAGCAGGTCGTGCAGATCGCGGCGCAGGGTGCGGAAGTCGATTTCAGAGGCGGCCACCAGATCACCAACACTCTCCAGCGAGATCGCGGCGGTGTCGTTGCGCTGCACGCTGCCATCCACCTGCGCCTGGCGCGGGTCGTGCAGCTTCCATTGCGACAGCGAGCGCAGCCGGCTGGTGGTGAGCTGCAGGTCGCGGCCGATGCCGCGCTGCGCCGGGATGTGGTCGCGCAGGCCCAGCGCCTCGCCCTGGGCCTGCTTGAGCAGCTGGTTGAGGCGGCGCTGTTCCAGGTAGCCACGGCTCTGCACGAAGCCGCGCAGGCTGCGGGCGAAGTGCTGCAGCACATCGTGGACCTGGCCACCGCGCTCGAGCATGGTGGTGGTGAAGCCGCGCAGGAAGGTGCGCTCGTTGCGATCCAGCTTGCGGGCGAAGCCACGCGCGAGCACGGTCTCCAGCGCGGCATCGAGCTGGGCGCTCTGTTCGGCATCATTGAGCAGGCGCCAGAACGCCTCGAAGCTGCGCCCGGCGTCGCTGTCGCCGATCACGTCCACGCCTTCGAACAGCTTGGACAGCACGTCGCCGCGCTCGCCTTCGTCATCGATGATGCGTTCGCGGAATTCACGGTTGAGGCGTTCGAAGTCATCGCGCACGCGGCGGAAATCTTCGGTCAGTTCGTCGGCCAGGCCGATGATCTGGCGGGTCCGTTCCAGCGCGCGCTTGCCATCCAGCGAGGACACCTTGCCGCCGCTGACGCGGGCGATCTCGGCATCGATGCGGTCGCGCTCGTCGCGCAGCGCGGACAGGCGTGCATCCGGATTGGATTCGGTCAGCGCGGCCAGCTGCGAGAGCTGCTCGATCACCAGGGCCAGGCGGCTCTCGGTGGCGGCAGCGCGCGCCTGCTCCAGGCTGTCGGCGAAGCGGATCGCCTGCGCGGCCTGGGTGGACAGTTCGTACTGTTCCTGGTCGGCGCCGTCGGGCAAGCGGCGTTCCAGCCAGCCCTGGGCCAGCCAATGCGCGATGTAGGCCTGTGCGGTGCGCGGCAGATCGCGCGACAGCTCATCGGCCTTCAGATCATCCAGCGCGCGCTGCAGGCGTTCGTGCAGCACCGCGGTGGACAGGGTGCGCTCGTCCTGCATCAGCAGGCTCTGCAGCAGGCCGATGATCTCCGGCGCGTGATCGGCCGCCAGCAGCTTCCACTGCGATTGTTCGCGCAGGTGGCGGTAACGGGTAATGCGCTCGCGATGTTTCATTCGAGACCGGGGACAGGAAGACAGGCCGCGCGGGTCGCGGCGGCCGGGAGGGAAACGGGACGCGCACGCACCCGCAGGGCCGGGCCGAAGCCCAGCGCCTGCCGGCCGCGCGCGACAGCGCGGGGAATCAGCGCTTGCCGCCCACTTCGATGAAACGCAGGAACTCGGCGCGGGTGCGCGCGTCCTCGCGGAAGCTGCCCAGCATCTTGGAGGTGACCATGCTGACGCCGCGCTTGTGGATGCCGCGGGTGGTCATGCACTCATGCGCACCTTCCACCACCACGCCCACGCCGACCGGCTGCAGCACGTCCTGGATGCACTGGGCGATCTGCGCGGTCATCTTTTCCTGGACCTGGAAGCGGCGTGCGTACGCCTCGACCACACGGGCCAGCTTGCTGATGCCCACCACCTTGCCAGCCGGCAGATAGCCGACGTGCACGCGGCCGATGATCGGCGCCATGTGGTGTTCGCAGTGGCTTTCGTACTCGATGTCGCGCAGCACGATCAGTTCGTCGTAGCCGGCCACTTCCTCGAAGGTCCGCTCCATATAGGCGCGCGGGTCGTCGCGGTAGCCGCTGAACCAGTCGCCATAGGCTTCGGCGACGCGGCGCGGGGTATCCAGCAGGCCTTCACGGGTCGGATCTTCACCGGCCCAGCGCAGCAGGGTGCGCACCGCCGATTCGGCCTCGGCCTGGGTGACGGGGTTGGCGTCGTTGTCTTGCTTGCTCATTACATACAGCACCCGAAGGGGGGCAAGCATCGTACCCGACAGACCCCTCGGGCGTCCTGCGCCGGGGCGCCCGGGCCGTGTCCGGACAGGCAGTCATTGGGCCGCGGTTGTGCCACGGGTATTGATAGGAGACGAATTAGTAGTATCCTATCTATTCTGATGAACCGATCCCTCGACGAACGTACCCAGCTGCAGATGCAGCTCAGTTCCGGCCTGCTATACGCAGGGCGGCAGTGGCAGCGCCTGGCCGACCAGGCCCTGGGCAGCTACGGCATTTCCGCTGCCTGCACCATGCCGCTGCTGATGATCGGGCGCGCCGGCGGGGGTATCCGCCAGGTGGCGCTGGCCCACCAGCTGGGCATGGAAGGCCCTTCGCTGGTCCGCCTGCTGGACAAGCTGGCCGCCAGCGACCTGGTCCGCCGCGAATGCGATGCCAGCGACCGCCGCGCCAACCTGCTGTGGCTGACCGACAAGGGCGAGGCCCTGGTCAGCCAGCTGGAGACCCAGTTGATCGGGCTGCGCCAGGACGTGTTCGGCGCGTTGACCCTGGATGAACTGCGCACCGTGCTGAAGCTGTGGCAGCTGCTGGCCGATGCTGCCGACCGCGTGACGTAAGCCTGCTCTCCCGTTGTACGGCCCGGTGTCGTACTGCGACGGCATGACGTACGACGACCCACGGTCGTCGCCTACCTTTTTCCAGTGAACCCTCTGCCTCGATGTACGGTGAATTCAGTCTCTATGGTGTGTTCGTCCCGACCCTGCTCGGGCTGATGCTGCTTGCCTACCTGCTCAAGAGCGGGTTGCGCGTGGTCCTGCAGCGCACCGGCGCCTACCGCCACATCTGGCACCCCGCCCTGTTCAACCTGGCCGTGTACGTGATCGTGCTCGGCGGGTTGTTTTCCCTGATGCGTTGGATGCAATCGTGAACAAGATCCTCAAGCAGACATTCCCGGTCGTATTGACCGCCGTGGCCGTAGTGGCCGCCGTGCTGGTGCTGCGCCACCTGTGGGCCTATTACATGGATGAGCCGTGGACGCGCGATGCGCACGTCAGTGCCGACGTGGTCCAGGTCGCGCCGGACGTGTCCGGGCTGGTGGAGGCAGTGAAGGTGGCCGACAACCAGCCGGTCAAGCGCGGTGAGGTGCTGTTCGTGGTCGATCGCGCGCGCTATGAGATCGCGCTGGAGCAGTCCCAGGCCGCTTTGGGCGAGCGCCGCGCCACGCTGGACCAGCTGCGCCGCGAGATCGCCCGCGACCGCAGCCTGCAGGACCTGGTCGCTGCAGAAGATGCCGAAGTGCGCCGGGCCAAGCTGCTCGCCGCGCAGGCTTCGATGGCCACCGCGCAGGCGGCCGTGGATCTGGCAAAGCTCAATCTGGCCCGCACCGAAGTGCGCAGCCCCAGCGATGGCCACGTCAACGACCGCACCGTGCGTGCCGGCGACTACGTGACCGCTGGGCGGCCGGTGATGGCCGTGCTCGATACCGGCTCGTTCCGCGTGGACGGCTACTTCGAGGAAACCCGCCTGCAGGGCGTGCATGCCGGGCAGAAGGTCGACATCCGCCTGATGGGCGAAGCGCAGCCGCTGCAGGGCCACGTCCAGAGCATCGCCGCCGGCATCGAAGACCGTTACCGCAGCGAAGGCAGCAGCCTGCTGCCGAACGTGACCCCGGCCTTCGACTGGGTGCGGCTGGCCCAGCGCATCCCGGTGCGCATCCATATCGACCGCGTGCCGGCCGGCGTCAACCTGATCGCCGGGCGTACCGCCACGGTCACCATCCAGCCGGACACCGCCCCGGCCACGCCGGCGCAACCGGCACGGACGGCGCTGTGAACCGCCCGGCGCTGCACCGCATCGCCCTGGGGTTGGCCCTGACCACGCTGGCCGCGTGTCGCACGGTCGGCCCGGACTATGCGGTGCCGGCCGGGTCCGCCTTCCAGCGGCCGGAGGCGAATGCCGCCTTCCTCGAGACCGGTAACCCGCAGGTCGCCGCTGGGGCCGCGCTGCCCGCGCGCTGGTGGGAGCTGTACCAGGACGACACCCTCAATGCGCTGGTGCAGCAGGCGCTGCGCGACAACGTGGAACTGAAGGTGGCCGATGCCAACCTGCGCCGCGCCGCCGCCGTGTACGAGCAGGCGCTGGATGCCGGTGGCTTCGAGTACGAGGCCGAGGCCGGCGTGAGCCGCGCGCAGCTGTCCGCCGAATCGTTCCTGCTGGAGCACGAACTGCCGCCGATCAACCTGGCCGACGGCAAATTCGCGGTGTCCTATCAGTTCGATCTGTTCGGCAAGCTCAAGCGCGCCTCCGAGGCCGCGCATGCCGACGAGCAGGCCACCGCCGCCGCGATGGACCTGGCGCGCGTGTCGCTGGTGGCGCAGGTGGCCGGCAGCTACGTCGACATCTGCCACGCCAACCACGAGCTGCACGTGGCCGAGCACTCGCTGCAGCTGCAGCAGCGCAGCCGCGAGGTCACCCAGCGCTTGATCACGGCCGGCCGCGGCACCCCGCCGGAGCTGGCCCGCGCCAACGCCCAGGTGGCGATGCTGCAGGCCGCGCTGCCGCCGCTGCGCGCGCACCGCCAAGCCTCCGAATACCAGCTGGCCGCCCTGCTCGGCCGCACCCCGGGGCAACTGCCCGAGGGCGTGAGCGACTGCAGCCAGGCCCCGACCCTGGCGCAGGCGCTGCCGATCGGTGATGGCCGCGCGCTGCTGCAGCGCCGCCCGGACATCCGCCAGGCCGAGCGCAAACTGGCCGCCGCCACCGCGCGGATCGGGGTGGCCACCGCCGAGCTGTACCCGGACATCCGCCTCGGTGCCTCGGTGGGTGCCGCCGGCCTGCTGGAAGACTTCGGTACGCCGCTGACCCAGCAGTGGTCGATCGGCCCACTGATTTCCTGGACGCTGCCCTCTTCCGGTACGCATGCGCGCATCCACGCCACCGAAGCCGGCGCCGACGCCGCGCTGGCCGAGTTCGATCACAGCGTGCTGCAGGCCCTGCGCGAAACCCAGACCGCGCTGAGCCGCTATGCCCAGGATCTGCAGCGCCTGCAGTTCCTGCAGCAGGCCCAGCAGCAGGCCGACCTGGCCGCCAGCCAGAACCGCCGCCTCTATCAGGGCGGGCGCACGCCCTACCTGGCCAGCCTGGATGCCGACCGCAGCCTGGCCAGCGCCGATGCGACCCTGGCCGAGGCCCAGGCGCAGGTCTCGCGCGACCAGATCCAGCTGTTCCTGGTGCTCGGCGGCGGCTGGAATGCCGACGCCGTCGCCACCGGCACGGCCGCGAGGTAAGCCATGCTGCTGCTGGACAGACAGGCCTGGTTGTTCTCGGTCAAGACCTTCCTGGCGGCGATCGCGGCGCTGTACATCGGCCTGGCCGGCAATCTTTCGCGGCCGTACTGGGCGATGGCCACGGTCTACATCGTGACCCAACCGATGCTGGGCCCGACCCGCGCCAAGGGCGCCTATCGCATCCTCGGCACGCTGATCGCCGGTGCGGCGACGCTGTGGATGCTGCCGCACCTGGTGGAAACCCCCTTGCTGCTCAGCGCGGCGATGTCGCTGTGGCTGTCCGGGTGTCTGTTCATCGCCCTGCTCAACCGCGGCCCGCGCGGCTACGCGTTCCTGCTGGCCGGGTACACCACCGCCTTCATCGGCTTCCCGGCGGTGACCTCGCCGGACACCATCTTCGACACCGTGGTGGCGCGCAGCGAGGAGATCATCCTCGGCACGGTGGTGGCGGTGCTGTTCGCCTCGCTGTTCTTCCCGGCCTCGGTGCGGCCGATGCTGCGCTCGCGGATCGGCAGCTGGATGGGCGATGCGGCCGACTGGTGCCGGCAGATCCTGACGCGCGGCCATGCGCATGGCCCGCGCAACCGGTTGGCCGCCGATCTGGTCCAGTTCGAGGCGCTGATCGAATTCATGCGTCGCGATGATCCGCGCCATGCCGGCGCGGCGGTCTCGATGGAGCGACTACGCGAGCGCATGCTGCTGATGCTGCCGGTGCTCTCTTCGATCGCCGACCGGCTCGGGGCGTTGCGTGCGGGTGGCCGTGCGCTGCCGCCCGGGCTGGAGACGCTGATCGCCGATCTGGCCCAGTGGCTGGAACAGCCCGGCCGCTCCAGCGCCAGTGCGTACGCCACACTGCGCGCACGCATCGTCGCGCTCAAGCCGGCGGTGGATGGTGAGCTGGACCACCTGCTGCTGGTGACCCTGCTGCTGCGGCTGGAAGAGCTGGTCGACCTCTGGCAGGACTGCACCACCCTGCATGCCGCCATCGATGCCGGCACCGCGCCGAGCGATACCGCGCATTACCGCGTGCGCACCCAGCGCGTGGATCACGTGCGCCATGTGGACTACGGCATGGCGCTGTTCTCCGCCGCCAGTGCCGGCGTCGCCCTGATGACGTACTGCGTGCTGTGGATCGGGCTCGGCTGGGAGGGCGGCGGCAACGGCGCGATGATGGCCGCGGTGGCCGCCGCGTTCTTCGCCGCGCAGGATGATCCGGCGCCGAGCATGCTGTCCTTCCTGCTCTGGGCCATCGTGGCCAGCCTGGTGGCCGGCGTGTACCTGTTCGGGATCTTCCCGGCCGTACACGACTTCGGCAGCCTGGTGCTGGTGCTAGCGGTGATCTTCCTGCCGCTGGGCCTGCTGCTGCATCGGCCCAAGACCGCATTGATCGGCCTGCCGCTCACGGTGAACCTGGTCGCGCTGTTGAACGTGCAGAACACCTACAGCGCCAACATCCAGAGCTTCATCAACTCGGCCGTGGCGATGTTCATCGGCATTGGCTTTGCGGTGGTGATGACGCGGCTGTTCCGCTCGGTGGGTGCCGAGTGGACCGCACGCCGGCTGGTACGCCAAGGCTGGAACACGCTGGCCGATGCGGCCGAGGGCCGTGGCCAGCAGGACCGCCAGCAGTTCGCCGCGCGCATGCTCGATCTGCTCGGCCTGCTGGCACCGCGCCTGGCGGCGACGCCGGAAGGCAGCGACATCGCCTCGGTGGACATGCTCACCGAAGCGCGGATCGGCCTGAACATCCTGCAGCTGCGCCGCTCACGGCATGGCCTGCCGCCGGCCAGCGTGGCCGCGATCGACGCGATCCTGGACGACATCGCCCGCCATTACCGCGCCCAGGCCGCGCAGCGCCGGCCAGTGCCTGCCCCGGCCGGGCTGCAGACCCGGCTGGAGGCCTCGCTCAAGCGCGTGCAGACCGTGGCGGCCGGCAAGGCCCGCGATGAAGCGCTGATGGGCCTGATCGGGCTGCGCTATGCCCTGTTCCCCGAGGCGCCGGTGGTCGATACCCCTGCCCAGCCCTCCGCAGCGGCCCCTGGCCTGCCCGCGCCGCGCTGAACCGGCCTGGCCGCAGACCGGCCGGCCCACACCGATCAGGGCTATCCTGACGCATGCATTTGCGCATGGATCAAGGTGATTTCCGATGAGTTACGACCTGATGGTGTTCGACCCCGCCGTCGCCCCGCGCGAGGCCGAGGCCTTCCTGCAGTGGTATGACGCGCAGACCGAATGGAACGAGACGCACGACTACGACGACCCGAAGGTGTCGGTGCCGGCGCTGCAGGCATTCTTCGCCGCATTGGCCGAGCATTACCCGCCGATGGACGGCCCGCTGTCCGATGAGGAAGACGACCGCCCGGAAGTGACCGACTACAGCATCGGCCAGCACGTGGTCTACGCCTCGTTCGATGACGAGGTGGCCGAGAACGCGCACGGCCTGGTGCAGGTGCTGGCCAACACCCACCAGCTGGGCTTCTTCGATGTCAGCGGTGACGGCGCCATCGTGTTCCCCGATGGCACCGTGGTGATTCCGGAGTAAGACCGGCGACGGGGCTAGAACAACTGCCCCTGGGCCGGCGCCGTCACCACGGCGTCGGCCACTGCGTCCCCCTGGCCGCCCTGCAGGCGCGCCGCCAGGCCCGACAAACGGCTGGCATGCCGCGCCAACGCGGCCTCCAACACGTCCGCACTGCCGAGCACGTGCAGCGACTGCCGCGCGCGGGTCATACCCGTGTAGATCAGCTCACGCGAGAGCACGCGGTTGTCGCGCCGTGGCAACTGCAGCCAGACCTCATCGAACTCCGAGCCCTGTGCCTTGTGCACAGTCATGGCGAACGCACTCTCATGTGCGGGCAACGCACCCGGATGGAAGCCGCGCGGCTGGTCCGGCGTCTCACCGGGAAACCACGCCGTGACGCTGCCGTGCCGATCAATCAGGCAGATGCCGATGTCGCCGTTGAACAGGCGGTGCCGGTAGCTGTTTTCAGTGATCAGCAGCAGCCGACCGTGGAAATAGCCCGGCGCCATGCCCGGCCGCGGCACACCGGCCAACAGGGCTTCGATGCGCGCGTTGAGCCCGCGCGCACCCTGCGGACCTTCGCGCACGGCGGTGAGCAGGCGGATGCGTCCGGCATTGGCCAGCGCGACGCCGGGATCGACGGCTTCGCCGAGGCCACGCCAATGCCCGAGCAGGTGCTCGCGATGATGCTGCAGCGGGTCGCTCTGGTCCTCGTGGAAGTGCACACCGGCCAGCGTGCCCACGCGCAGCAGCGCCAGTGCGGTGCCACTGTTGCCCTCGCGCACGGCATGCGCCAACGGCGCCAGATCGAGCGCGTCGGTCTGCCGGTAGCCGCGCTGCAGCTGCACGCGCCGGCCCGCGAACCGGCGTGGCGGTGCCAGCGGTTGCAGCGCGTCGGGCGCCAGCAGCGCGCGCAATGCCTGCGCATCATCGGCCTGGGTGCCCAGGCCATCGCCACTGGCGCGCAGGATCGCACTGAGCACATCACCGGCTTCCACCGAGGGGAGCTGGTCCGGATCGCCGAGCAGCACCAGCCGGCTGCCATCGGCGACCGCCTCGACCAGCTTGGTCATCAACGGCAGATCGATCATCGAGGCCTCGTCCACCACCACCACGTCATACGGCAGCGGGTTGTCGGCGTGATGGCGGAAACGCGGCGAATCCGGGATCACCCCGAGCAGGCGATGCAGGGTGGTGCCGGTGCTCGGCATCGCATCGCACAGGGCCGGCGCGATGCCGACCAGCCGCAGCCGCTGCACGGCCAGGCGCAGGCTCTCGGCCATGCGTTCGGCGGCGCGGCCGGTGGGCGCGGCCAGCGCGACCCGTGGCAATGCCTGGTCCGCCTGGACCGCCTGGGCCGCCAGCAGCACCAACAGGCGTGCGATGGTGGTGGTCTTGCCCGTACCGGGACCACCGGTCACCAGCACCAGCGGATGGCGCAGCGCGACCGCCGCGGCACGCGCCTGGTGATCGATGCCCTCGCGCGCCTGCGGGAACAGCTGGCCAAACAGGGTGGCCAAGGTACCGGGATCGGCCTGCGCCAGCGGATGCGTGGCGATGCGTTGCAGGCCCTGCGCCAGCCGACGTTCGTATTCGCGGTAGCGGCGCAGATAGAGCAGCCCGTTCTCCAGCACCAGCGGTGCATCGCCGGCGACCACGTCGTCTGCGCCGGGCACCTCCACCCACGGCGAGGCGCGCAGCTGCGCCAGCCAACCCCCGGGCGCGGGCCACTCGATCTCGGCGTCGATCAGCCGCTGCGGCTGGCCCGGATCCAGGCCGGCATGGCCTTCCGAGACCGCCAGCGACGCCAGTGCAGCACCGAGCAGCACCGCCTCGGGCGTGTCCGGGCGCAACCGGCGCAGGCTCTGCGCCAGTGCATGATCGAGTGTGCGCAGCGCGTTGCCGCGGTACAGCGTGGTGAGCAGGCTCATGCGTCCCCCCGTGCGCGCGCGGCCATGCGGGCCTGGGCGTGTTCGCCACCCGCGAACAGCGCATCCAGCGCGTCCACCAGAGCAGGATCGAAGCGATGCGCGTACAGGCCGGGGCTGTCGTCGCGGCCTGCATCCAGGCCGCGGCAGAACAGATAGCGGATGCCGCCCATGTCGCGCGTGTAGTCGTACTGCGCACCCAGCCGGAAGCGCAGCCAGCGATGCAATGCCACGGTGTAGATCAGCGCCTGCAGGTCGTACTCGCTGTGCTGCATGGCGCTGGCCAGCCGGGCTGCGTCGTAGCCGGACAGGCGATTGGATTTGTAATCAAGCACGTACCAGCGGTCCGCACGCACGTAGGTGAGGTCGATCTTGCCGGTCATCAGGCCCTCCAGCCGCCGGCGGGTGCCGAAGCCATGGCGATCACGGACCAGTCCGTGCGCGTGCAGCAGGGCCAGCAGGGCGGGAACGGCGGTCGGTTGCATCGCGAAGTGGAACTCGATCTCGGCGCGCCGTGCATCGGCCGGCAGGTCGTGCAGTGCGCCGCCTTCCGGCAAGGGCACGGTCAGGGTCTGGCCGACCAGCGCGGTCAACATGGCCACGCCATCGTCCAGGTCTTGCTCGGCATAGCCTTCCACGCGCAGCGAAGCACGCAGGACCTCGGCCTCCTCGCCGGGTGCGGGCTGCCCGGCATGCCAGCCGCCCCACACCGCGAAATCGGTGTTTTCCAGTGCATCGTGCAGCACATTGCCGAAGCGGCTGCCCATGAACCGCGGGTCGATCTCTTCCAAAGGCACAGCCGGTTGCTCGGCGTCCAGGGTGAGGTCCACGCCGGCCGGTTCATCGGCGGCGGGGGCCGGCACTTCGGTCGCGGCGGCATCGGTGTCGTGGCCCGCATC
The DNA here is from genome assembly GCF_039674525.1 of Stenotrophomonas sp. TWI377. Classification (NCBI taxonomy): domain Bacteria; kingdom Pseudomonadati; phylum Pseudomonadota; class Gammaproteobacteria; order Lysobacterales; family Lysobacteraceae; genus Stenotrophomonas; species Stenotrophomonas sp. TWI377. The sequence goes on along the minus strand of NZ_JBDJNT010000002.1, from coordinate 261,464 downwards.
GGCATGCGCCAGCTGGGTGAAGCTGTACACCCACCAGTCGTGCGGGACGCGGCGGGTCAGCGCGCGCACCGGCGGCAGTTCGCCCTCGCGTTCGAAGGCGAGCTGTGCCGGCCGGGTCTCCACCGGGCCTTCGATCACGGCGATGTCCGGGTGGTCACGCAGGGCGGCGATGTTCGACAGCATCGGTGCCAGGCGGGTCTTCGCCAGGCCGGCGAGATCGCCGGCGGCGATCCACAGCGCGTGCTCGGCGCGGGTCAACCCGACGTAGAGCAGGCGCGCGTCTTCGGCCTCCTGTTCCTGCGCGCTGCGCGTGCTGGCCGCGCTCCAGCTGTCGTCCTTGTCCAGCTTCCAGTGCAGCTCGCGGCGGCCGTTGGCGTATACCGTGCAGTTGGCCTCGGTGTTCGGCGCGCCACCACCGATGCCCACGAACGGCAGGAACACCAGCGGATACTCCAGGCCCTTGCTCTTGTGCAGGGTGATGATCTGCACGCGGCGCGCATCCGATTCCAGGCGCAGCAGCTGCTGCTCGTCGTTCTGGTCGGCATGCGCCATCTGCACCTGCAGCCAGTCGAGCAGGCCGTGCATGCCCAGGGTCTGCCCGGCCGCCTGCTGCAGCAGTTCGCCCAGCTGCAGGTAGTTGGTCAGGCGGCGCTCGCCATCCAGCAGACCGAGCAGGCGCTCGGCATGTTCGGCGCAGAGATCGGCGATCACCGCGAACGGACCGCCGCGCTGCCAGCGCTCGCGCCATTCCAGCAACCGCACCTGGAACGAGCGCTGCGCATCGCCTTCGCGTTCCAGCGCGTCGATCGCCTCGGCATCTTCGCCAAGCAGCACGGTCGACAGCGCCGCGCGCAGGCGTCCTTCATCGGCCGGCTGCAGCAGGGCCAGCAACAGCAGGCGCAGGTCGTGTGCCTCGGGCGTGGCGTACAGGCTCTGCTTGCCCGCGGCGACGGCGGGAATGCCCACCGCACCGAGCGCCTGCTGGATGCGCGTGGCCTCCTTGTGCGAGCGCACCAGGACCGCGATGTCGCCGGGTTGCACCGGCACGTCGCGCAGCAGCGCGCGCCCTTGCCGGGCCTCGCCGAGGATCTGGTGGATCGCGGCGACACAGGCGTCGCTGGCCTGCTGGCGCGAGGGATCGGCCTTGAGATCGCCCGCCTCGGTGTTGTGCAGCACGCGCACGGTCAGGCCGGGTGCGGGAATCCCGTCGCGCAGGAAATCCGCATCCACGCGGGTGCTGCCGGGGTGCACCGGCTCGAAGGCGATGTCGGCTTCGAGGAAGGCACGTTCGCCGGCATTGGCGTACAGCGCTTCGATCGCGTGCAGCACCGCCGGACGCGAGCGGAAGTTGCGGTCCAGCGCAGGCGCTGCATCGGCCTGGCGCTTGGCCTTGAGGTAGGTGTGGATATCGCCGCCGCGGAAACCGTAGATCGCCTGCTTCGGATCGCCGATCAGGAACAGCGCCGGTGCCAGGCCGGCCTCGCGGGTCTCCTGCGAATCGCCGAACACGCGCTGGAAGATGCCCCATTGGCGGTCGTCGGTATCCTGGAACTCGTCCACCAGCGCGATCGCGTACTGCGCGCGCAGCTGCTGCACCAGGGTGGCGCGGTGCGGGCCGTCGAGTGCATCGGCGACACCGTCGATCAGGTCATCGTAGGTCTGCACGCGTCCGATCCGCTTGAGCTCGGCCAGGCGCGCACGCGCTTCATCGCGCAGGTCATGCAGGAACGCGGTGGCCTGCTGGCGCAGCCACTGCTCGCGCGCGTCGGCGGCGTGCCACCAGCGTTGCAGTGCATCGAACAGCGGCGAGACCGGGCACTGGCCGTCCATGCCGTCCTTGCAGAAGGCCAGCAGCTGCACTGGCAGCAGCTTGCCCAGGTGGCTCTTGTCGCCGCGCGGCCAGTGCTGCGCGCTGCGGCCGGCGAACAGCTCGCCGAAGGCCTTGTCGAAGCTGGGCCGTTTGGCACGGCGACCGTCGAAGATCTTGCGATCGAAGGCGACGGCGATCTGCGCCTGCGCGTGTTCGGCGTGGGTCTCGATCGCCTCGGCCAGCGCGGCCGCGGCGAGCCGCAGCTGCGGCGCGGGGTCGTCGACGCTGTGGGTGGGTCGCGCCGGCAACAGCGGCAACGGCTTGATCAGCGTGGCGAGATCGCCGGCCAACGCCTCGGGCGAGGACCACAGCCAGGTCAGCGCATCGACCGTGGCCGGGTCGTTGGCATGCACCCGCCACAGGTCGGCGGCGAGTTCCTCGTGCAGCGCGCGTTCGCTCGGCAGCAGGGTCGGCGGATCGAAGGTATGTCCGCTCTCCAGGGCATGCTCACGCAGCACGCGGGTGCAGAAGCCATGGATGGTGAAGATCGAGGCGAGGTCGATTTCGTCGGCCGCGGTCTGCAGCCGACGCGCCAGCGCGGCCGGCGTTTCTTCACCGAGGGCGAGCTGGCGGTGCAGGATCACCCGGGTCAGGACGACCTCCGGGCTGTCCTGTTCGCTCGGCGCGCGCTCGACCAGCTGTGCGGCCAAGGCAAGGCGCTCGCGGATGCGCTTGCGCAGTTCCTGCGTCGCGGCATCGGTGAAGGTGACCGCCAGGATCTGGCCGATGCGCCAGCCCTTCTCCACCACCAGCCGGGTGAACAGCGTGGCCAGGGTGAAGGTCTTGCCGGTACCGGCGCTGGCCTCGATCAGGCGCACGCCCTCCAGCGGCAGCGCCAGGTAGGGATCGTTGAGCAGGTCGTGGTCGATCATCGCAGGGCTCCTTCCTCGTCAAAGCCCGGGAAGACCCGGCCTTCGCGCACCGCGGTGAACACCACGAAGCTGTTGTGCAGCAATTGCCGGTAGCTGTCCGCGCTGGCGAACGGATCGTGCCCGCGCAACGCAAGCGGGTAGCCGGCGCCCGTGGATTCGCCCCAGGTGCGATCGCTGCCGTGCCATTTGGCGCGGCCCTCGGCTTCGCGCTTGGCCTCGGCGGCGGTGTACAGCACCCAGCCCGTGGACGGGCCATACAACAGCGGCGCGCGCAGCCCCTCGCTGCGCAGCTGCAGCAGGCGCCGCAATACCTCGTGCGCGCGTTCGGCCTCCAGCGGCGGCAGCGTGTGCGGGCCGAGCCCGTCATCGCCCGCGTCGTGGAACTGGACCAGTGGCTGCGGGTCACCGGCGGCGTTGGCGAGCAGCCAGTCCAGGCCCTGGCGGATCGCGGCGCGGCCAGTGAGCGGGCCCGGGCGCAGGCGCACCAGGCCATGCGGGTGCAGGCCCTCGACCCGGCCATGCAGGCGCACCCCGTCGATATCCACGTCGTAGCGGCGGCTGCCGGCAGCGGTACCGGCCTGCCACCGCGCCAGCGCCTGTGCGTAGGGTTCGGTCTGCGCCTGCAGCAGCGCGAACTGACGCTCGCCCAGTGCACCGGAGGGCAGCAGCGCACGCGCGCGCAGCCGGGGGTAGAGCGGCGCGGCCTCCTCGTCGAGGGTGGCCTCGATCACCGCCTGCTGCAGCAGTACGGTATCGCCACCGCGCGCCGCCATCACCAGCGGCTCCACATCCTCGGCGTTGTCCACGTCGTCGGGCAGGCGCAGGCCGAGCCGTTGCGAGAGGAACTGGCTGGCCGGATCGGTGAGGAAGCGACGCAGCGCATCCACGCTAAGTTCGGCCTCGCCCGCAACGCTGTCCATCGGCGGCAGGGGCCGTGCGAACCAGGGTGCCAGCGCGCGCCGTGCGCCGCCAAGCGAGCCGGCAGCCGGGTGCCATTGCTGGCGGTAGCTGAAACGTCGCGGTTCCTCACCGCCACCGAATGCCGCCGGGGCGAACGGCTGCAGCGAGTGCCGCACCGTCATCCGCTTGGCCGCCGCGGGCGGATCCAGGTGGTACTCGGCAGCGGCATCGATCAGCTCGCTGACCAGCACCGAGGGTTCGCGCACGCTGCCATCGCGCGGATCGGCGCCCAGGTAGCTCAGGTAGAACACGTCCTGCGCCGAGGCGAACAGCTGCAGGAACAGGAAGCGGTCGTCCTCGCGCAGCGAACGGTCGCCATGCCGGCGCTTGTCGGTGCCCAGTTCGGCGGTGAGCTGGTTGAGCCCGGCAGCCGGGTCGCGGCGCGGGAAATCGCCATCGTTCAGGCCCAGCACGCAGATCACCCGGAACGGCAGCAGGCGCATCGGCACCATCCGCCCGAAGCTGACGCCGCCGGTCAGCAGCGGCGCACGTGTATCGGCCTGGGCAAGCACGCCGGCGAAATGCGCGCGCAGCACCTCCGGCGGCACGTCGCCCTCGAAGCCGGCGATGTCGGCGTCACGGGCGAACTCGTTGATCAGTTTGCGCAGCCGCTCCAGCGCGCGCTGGCTGTTGGCGGCCTGCGGCGGCGCCGGCAGCAGCGCATCGAGCAGCCCCAGCAGACGCTGCCGCCACTGGCCAGGCGACATCGCCTCTCCCAACGCCTTCTGGTAGCGCGCCAGCACCCGCAGCAGGCCGAGCAGGCGGTCCAGCGCATCCAGCGCGCTGCCTTCCAGCTCCGGCCACGGCGCGACCCCGGCGATGTCGCCGTCGCTGCCGCTGGCATGGCCGAGCAGCAGGCGATCGAGTGCGAACTGCCAGGTGAAGGCATCATCGACCGGGGCCTGGTGCTGGCCGCGATGGGTCGCATCCAGCCCCCAGCGTGCGCCGGCGGCCTGCAGCCAATCGTGCAGGCGGTCGAACGCCGCCGCATCCAGACCGGCCGCTTCGGCCAGCGGCGCGCTGGCGAGCAGATCCAGCACTTCGTTCAAGCCAAAGCGCGAGACCGGCAACCCGAGCAGGTGCACGAACACATCGGCCAGGGGTTCACCCGCCAGCGGGCTGGTGTCGGCCAGCGCATAGGGAATGTGGTCATCGCCGCCGCCGCGCCCGCCGAACACCGCTTCCAGGTAGGGCACGTAGGGATCGATGTCCGGCGCCAGCACCGCGATGTCGCGCGCCTGCAGCGGCGGATCGAAGCGCGGGTCCTGGAGCAGGCCGCGCAGCTGGTCGTGCAGCACCTGCAGCTCGCGCAGGCGGGTATGGCAGGCATGCACCTGCAGGCTCGGGTCGTCGTAGCGCAGTGCCTCGCGCAGAGGGCCGGCGGGCTGCCCGCGGCGGTGGAACAGGTCGCGCTGCAGGCGATGCAGCAGGCTGTCGGACAGGCCACCGGCGTCCATGTCCGGGCGCGCGTCCTCTTCGGGATCGTCGTAGGCGGCGATCTCACCGGAGGGGTGCACGACCTCGTAGCTGCCCAGCACCGCCATGAAGTCGCGGCCCGCCGCGCCCCAGGCCTGCAGCAGGCGGTTCTCGCCGGCCGCCTCGCCGAACGGATCGGGCGCGCCACTGCGCAGCTTCTCGCCCAGCGTCTGCAGATCGCCCCAGTAGGCCTGGGTCGGCGTGGGCAGATAGAAGTGCATCGTGCCGACCCGCGCCTGGGTGGCCATCACCCGCAGCACGTCCGGGGAGATGTTGAGCGTGGCGAAGGCGAACACCCGCGCCGGCAGGCCCTGCGGAAGCGGCTGGCCCGCGCCCTCGAAACGGGCGAGATAGGCATCGATGCGGCGCGCACGGTACTGCTTGCCGCTGGCGATATGCCGCCACAGGATCGCCTGCGGGTCGTTCGGTGCCGCGCCGGCCTCCCACCGCAGCAGCCAATCGCGACGCCAGGCCTGGTACTTCTCGAACACCGCCGCCAGCTCGGCGGCCAGCGCCCACGGCTTGAGCGGATCGGCCGCGGACAGGTAGGCCTGCAGGGCCGCCATCGGCGGCTGCGCCATCAGCACCGGGTCGCGCAGCGCGGCATACAGTCCCCAGCGCAGGCCCTCGGCATTGAGATCGTCATGTTCGCCGGGCACGTTGGCGTTGAGGGCGCGGGCGACCAGCTCGCCGGGGGTGAGGAACTCGAGATTGGCGGCAATGCCATACTCGGCCGCCAGGGTCGATTGCAGCCAGCGGCGCATCGCGACCTGCGGGATCAGGACCACCTCCGGCACCAGGATCGATTGGCCCGGCACGGGCGTGCGCAGCGTCGTGGCCAGCAGGGCGGCCAGCACATCGAGCGAGTTGGAGTGGTACAGGCGGAAGTCTGAAGCGGCGTCGGTCATCGCAGGAGTGTGCCGCAGCCCGCGCACGAACGCAGCGCTGACGGGTGTCAGGACACGGAAGAGGCCATGGCCGATACCGGCCCGACACGCTGTGTTGCAGCCCACGGCGTGGCCGTCGGGGCGCTGCCCTCACCTGCCCGTGCGACAATACTGCACGGTGCAGTTCGGTTATGTTCAGCCGTTCACCACGATCTTACAACGTTGGAATTTTGTTAATGGCGCCCATGACGGTTTCCGAAGAGAGTGTGGTGCAGTTGTCCAACGTCCGCATCGACCGCGGCGGACGTACGATCCTGCGCGACGTTTCGCTGACCGTTCCGCGCGGCAGCATCACCGCCGTGCTCGGCCCGTCGGGCAGTGGCAAGTCCACCCTGCTGGCCGCGCTGACCGGTGAGCTGCGGCCGGTTGCCGGCGAGGTCACCCTGTTCGGCCAGCCCATCCCGACCGGCGCACGCGCGCTGTTGGAGATGCGCAAGAGCGTGGGCGTGCTGCTGCAGGGCAACGGCCTGCTGACCGATCTGACCGTGGCCGAGAACGTGGCCCTGCCGCTGCGCACCCACACCCGCCTGCCCAAGCCCGTGTTGCGCCGCCTGGTGCAGATGAAGCTGCACGCGGTCGGCCTGCTGGCCGCTGCCGATGCCTGGCCGCGCGAGCTGTCCGGCGGCATGGCGCGCCGTGTGGCCCTGGCCCGCGCGCTGGCACTGGACCCGCCGCTGATGATCTACGACGAGCCGCTGACCGGGCTGGACCCGATCGCCTCGGGCGTGATCATGAGCCTGATCCAGCGCCTCAACCACAGTCTGGGGCTGACCAGCATCATCGTCAGCCACCACGTGCACGAGACCCTGCCGATCTGCGACCAGGTGATCGCGATCGCCAACGGCGGCATCGTGTTCCAGGGCAGCCCGGCCGCGCTCGAATCCAGCCAGGACCCGCTGCTGCGGCAGTTCCTGCATGGTGAGCCGGACGGCCCGATCCCGTTTGATGCCGCACCGCGTGCGAGGGTTGCCTGATGCCGTTCGTTGACGCCACCCGCTCGCTCGGTCGCGCCGGCCTGTTCTCGCTGACGGTGCTGCGCGGCTCGCTGCCGACCGCCGATTTCCTGGCCGAGCTGACCCGCGAGATCTACAAGATCGGCGCACGTTCGCTGCCGATCATCGCCGTGGGCGGTGCCTTCGTGGGCCTGGTGCTGACCCTGCAGGGTTACCGCACGCTGACCACCTTCGGTGCTGCGGACGCCTTGTCCACCCTGCTTGGCCTGTCGCTGTACCGCGAACTGGCCCCGGTGCTGACCGCGCTGCTGTTCATCGGCCGCGCCGGCAGCTCGATCGCCGCCGAGCTGGGCCTGATGCGGGCCACCGATCAGATCAAGGCCCTGGAGCTGATGGCGATCGACCCGGTCGCCAAGGTCGTTGCCCCGCGCTTCTGGGCGGCGGTACTGACCGTTCCGCTGCTGACCGGCATCTTCTGTTCACTGGCGATCAGTGCCAGCTACTTCGAGGCCGTGCACGTGCTCGGCCTGGACAATGGCGTGTTCTGGTCGGCGCTGAGCAACAGCGTGGACTTCTGGGACGACTTCGGCGTGGCGATGCTGAAGTCGGCGATCTTCGGCGGCACGGCGGCCCTGGTGGCCTCCTATGTCGGTTTCCATGCCGAACCCACCATCGAAGGCACCTCGGTCGCCACCACGCGTGCGGTGGTCAACGCCTCGCTGCTGGTGCTGGTCTTCAACTTCGTGCTGTCCGCCATGATGTTCCAGTAGGTACCGACCGTTGGTCGGTACGCTTCTTCGGTGCGCTTCTTCGGTACGCAAAGACTTCCCGCCCGGACACCTGTCCAGGCACCTGACAAAGAACAGTGAGATATCCCATGGCCATCCGCGGTCCCAGACTCGAATTTTCCGTCGGCGCGTTCCTGCTGCTGGCGCTGGCCTCGCTGCTGGTGCTGGCCGTGGCCTCCACCAATCAACGGTGGGGCACCGGTGGCAGCGGCTACGAACTCAAGGCGCGCTTCACCCAGATCGGCCAGCTGCGCAAGCAGGCCCCGGTCAAGATCGGCGGCGTCACCATCGGCCAGGTCTCGGGCATCGAACTGGATCCCCAGAAGTTCGACTCGATCGTGACCCTCAAGCTCGACGGCAAGTTCAAGGATCTGCCCGCCGACACCTCGGCCGGCATCTTCACCAGCGGTTTGCTCGGCGAGAGCTATATCGGACTGCAGCCGGGCGGAGATCCGGACGTGCTCAAGTCCGGCGACGAGATCGTCTTCACCCAGCCGGCGGTGGACCTGCTCCAGCTGGTCGGCAAGTACATGTTCAGCGGTCCGGCCAACACCGGTGGCGCTGACTCCCACGATGGCAACGGCGCGCCCGCGCCTGCAACGGAACCGCAACCATGAAAAAGACCCTGATCCCGGCGCTGCTGGCCTCGGCCCTGCTCGCCGCCACGCCCTCGCTCTCCTTCGCCCAGGCGGCCCCGGCGGCCGCTGCCGCCCAGCAGGGCCAGGCCAGCAAGGCCGTGATGGACGCCAGCACCCGCATCCTGACCTCGCTGCAGCAGCGCCGCACCGAGTTCCGGGCCAACCCGGCCGTGCTGCGTGACTTCATCAACAGCGAGCTCAACAAGACCTTCGACCGCGACTACGCCGCCCGCCTGGTGCTGGGCGTGCACGGCCGCGGCGCGTCCGATGCCGACGTCAAGCTGTTCGCCGATGCGATGGCCGACAACCTGATGCAGCGCTACGGTTCGGCGCTGCTCGAGATCCAGGGCAAGCCGACCTTCCGCCTGAAGAGCGAGTCGCCGCTGCCGGGCAACCGCGGCGTGCGCGTGTCCACCGAGCTGATCCGCGCCGGCAACGAGCCGACCCCGGTCGACTACCTGATGCGCAACGTCAACGGCCAGTGGAAGATCTTCGATGTGATGATCGAAGGCATCTCCTACGTGCAGACCTTCAAGACCCAGTTCGACGCCCCCCTGCGCCAGAAGTCGATCCAGCAGGTGGCCACCGAACTGCGCAACGGCAGCATGCAGGCCGGGCAGGCCCCGCGTGGCAAGTAACAACGCCAGCGTGCAGCGCAACGGCAGCTCGCTGGTGTTCAGCGGGCCGCTCGACCGCGCGGCGGTGACGGCCCTGTGGCCCTCGCTGACCGCGCTGGACGGCGTGCAGCAGGTGGATCTGGCGGCAGTGAGCCGGCTCGACAGCGCCGGTCTGGCGCTGCTGGCCGAGCTGGCCGCACGCCTGCGTGCAAACGGGACAACGCCGACGATCGTCGGCAGCCCGGACGGTTTCACCGACCTCAGTGCCGCCTACCGGCTGGCACCCACCCTGGATTTCCATGCCTTTTCTGCGGCGAGCTGACATGAACGTCATACGCACCCTCCCCCTCCTTGTGCTGGCGCTGGCCCTGAGCGCCTGTGCCGGCAAGCCGGCACGCGACAGCGCACCGGTCAGCGTCGAGGTCGCCCCGGCGGCGGCGGCGGCCGCCGATGTGGCCAACACCGATGCGGTACCGGCCGAGGCCGGCGCCGACACGGCCACCGAAGCAACGCAGGCCAGCACCGATCCGGCGACCGCACCGGTCACCGGCGGCACCGCGCCGACCAACGCCGAGGACGACTTCGCCGCGCTGTACGGCGGCCCGGCCCCGACCGCGGACGGCACCGAGCCCACCGGCGCGCCGTACGATCCGTGGGAACCGTTCAACCGCAAGGTGCACAGCTTCAACAACGTGGTCGACCGTGCGGTCGCACGCCCGCTGGCGGTGGCTTACACCAACGTGGTGCCACGCTTCGCACGCACCGGCGTGAGCAACTTCTTCAGCAACCTGCGCGCGCCGGTGACGATCACCAACCAGCTGCTGCAGGGCCGTCCGGACGACGCCTGGGACAGCCTGGGCCGTTTCCTGATGAACTCCACGCTGGGTATCGGCGGTCTGTTCGATCCGGCCAGCAAGGCGATGGTGCCGCGTCGCAAGGAAGACTTCGGCCAGACCCTGGGCACGTGGGGCTGGCGCCGTTCGCGCTACGTGGAACTGCCGTTCTTCGGCCCGCGTACCGTGCGTGACGTGTTCGGCCTGGCCGGCGACATGCCGCTCTCGCCGATCCGTACGATCGAAGAGGACAAGATCCGCATCGGCCTGCAGGGCCTGCAGCTGGTGGACATGCGGTCGCAGCTGCTGGCAGTGGACGACATGCGCGACAACGCCGTGGACGAGTACTCGCTGGTCCGTGATGCGTGGCTGCAGCGCCGCAACTACCAGATCGAGAATGACCTGCGTGGCAAGCATGCGCGCGGCAAGGACGATCCGGACGCACCGATTCCGGTCGATGCGATGCCGATGCCGAACTGGGGTAACTGATCGGAGTACCGACCAACGGTCGGTACCTACCGAGTTGGTAGACCACGACCGTTGGTCGTGGTGCGAGCACAGAAAAAGCCCCGCCGAAGCGGGGCTTTTTTTTGTTTCCGGGTCCGCCGATCAGGCCGCCAGCGCGGCGTCGATCGCGGCCACCAGGCGGGCATCGTCGGCCGGCACGTCCGGGGCGAAGCGGGCAATGACCTGGCCGTCGCGGCCGATCAGGAACTTCTCGAAGTTCCACAGCACGCCCGGGGCGGCGTTGACCACCAGCTCCGGATACTTGGCCACGGCGCCCTGCAGCTTCTCGCGCATCGGGCCTTCGCCGGTGGCGGCCGGCTGCGCGGCGGTCAGCTGCTGGTACAGCGGATGGGTGTCCTCACCGGCCACGCTGATCTTGGCGAACATCGGGAAGCTGACGTTGTATTCCAGCTGGCAGAACTGCTGGATGTCCGCTTCGCTGCCCGGCTCCTGGGCCAGGAAGTTGTTGGCCGGGAACCCCAGCACTTCCAGGCCGGCGGCCTGCTTGTCGGCGTACAGCGCCTGCAGGCCTTCGTACTGCGGGGTCAGGCCACACTTGGAGGCGACGTTGACGACCAGCAGCACCTTGCCGCGGTAGTCGGCCAGCGAGGTCGGCTGACCTTCGATGGTGGTCACGGGGATGTCGTAGACGGTCTGGCTCACTGCAGATTCCTTGCGTTGGATCAGGGGAGGCACAGCATAGCCGTGCCCGGGGGGCGTCAATCGACGCAGATCGTGCCCATCGCCACACCGCCATCGATGCGCTGGCGGCAGCCGAAGTTCTGGCTGACATCGCGCTGGCAGACGCCGCGCGCGGCCGTTCCCGGCGCGACATCACTGGTGGCCAGGCACTGGCCACTGCAGTCGGCCTTGGCGCTGCAGACCTTGCCGGCATCGGCGTAGGGCACCACGCACTGCACGCGCTGCAGGCGGCCCAGCGGCTGCAGGCTGCCACCGGCGGCGGTGCATTCGGCGGCGCTGGGCGTTGTCGGTGTCGCTGCGGTGGTGTCTGCAGGTGGGGCACTGCTGCACCCGGCCAGGGCGAACAGGAGAGACAGCATCAGGGGCAGGCGCATGGACGGTTCCTTGAAGGATGGGAGAAAGCAGGGAAAAGACGTGCCCCGCAGCATGCGCGATCGCGTGCATGCAGGGCGTCGGCGCTTAGTCCTGCGGCGGGCTGGCTTCGTCGCCGGCCACGTCCTCGTCCTCGCCGCTCATGTCGCCGAGCAGGTCCTGGGTCTGTTCACTGCCCAGCGTTTCCACGCTGCGCAGGCGGCGCTCGATGGTGCGCGTCTTGCGGCTGGCTTCGCCGAGGCTGCGGCCGACGGTGGTGATCTGCTTCTCGGCCTTTTCCAGGATGCCGGCGAACTTGCCGAACTCGCTCTTGACCGCACCGAGCAGGCCCCACACTTCACTGGAGCGCTGTTCGATGGCCAGCGTGCGGAAGCCCATCTGCAGGCTGTTGAGCAGCGCGGTCACGGTGGTCGGGCCGGCCACCACCACACGGTGGTCGCGCTGCAGCAGGTCGATCAGGCCGGGGCGGCGGATCACTTCGGCGTACAGGCTTTCAGTGGGCAGGAACATCACCGCGAAATCGGTGGTGTGTGGCGGGGCGATGTACTTGTCGCAGATCGATTTGGCCTGGATGCGGATCGCGCGCTCGAGCTGCGCGCCCTGCACGCGCACGCCCTCGACGTCGCCCTGCTCCTGCGCATCGAGCAGGCGCTCGTAATCCTCGCGCGGGAACTTGGAATCGATCGGCAACCACACCGGGGTGTCTTCATGGCCGCGGCCCGGCAGGCGCACGGCGATATCGACGATCTCGTTGCTGTCCGGGCGCACTTTGACGCCGCGCGCGTACTGCTCCTGGGTGAGCGTCTGCTCGAGGATGTTGTCCAGCTGCACTTCGCCCCAGCTGCCGCGGTTCTTGACGTTGGTCAGCACGCGCTTGAGGTCGCCCACGCCGGTGGCCAGCTGCTGCATCTCGCCAAGCCCGCGCTGGACCTGCTCCAGCCGCTCGGAGACCAGCTGGAACGAAGCACCCAGGCGGGTTTCCAGGGTGGTCTGCAGCTTCTCGTCCACGGTCACGCGCATCTGGTCGAGCTTCTCGGCGTTGTCGCTCTGCAGGCTCTTGAGCTGCTGCTCGAGCGTGGCGCGCATCTCGCCGATACGCTGCTCGTTGCGCTGGGTCATTTCCTGCAGGCGCAGGCCCAGCGATTCACCCAGGCGCTGCTGCGACTGCCCGGTTTCCTCGCGGCCCAGGCGCGCGTCTTCGGCCAGGGCCTGGCGCAGCGCGGCCATGTGGCTGTCGGTGCGCGTGGTCAGGTCCACCAGCTGCTGGCCGAACGCTTCAATGCGCGCCTGCTGCTGTTGCCCGAATGCTTCCAGCTGCGCACGCACTTCCTGCATGCGCAGTGCCAGCAGGTCGCCGGTGCGCTGCTGGCTGAGCGTGCTTTCCTCGCGTGCCTTGCGCGCGTCTTCACCGAGCGCATCGCGCAGCAGGTCCAGGCGCTGGTCGGTGCGGGTGGAGAGATCGGTCAGCGCGCGCGCGAAACTCTCCAGCCGGGCATCCTGCTGGCGGCCCAGGCCTTCGAGCTGCTCACGCAGTTCGCTGCGGCCGACCCGCGCTTCCTCGCGCAGGGTCTGTTCGAGGCCGCCGTTGCCGGAACGCCGCAGCAGCGCGAGCAGCTGCAGCACGAGGACGGCACACACCAGGCCGCCGAGAATGAGGAATTCGGTTTGCATGCGCCAAGTGTAGGCCGCGGCGGTCTCATTGGCTGCGTCAGAACCCTTCAAGCACGAGCTTGCCCCGCGCGCGGTGGCTCTCGATCAGGGCGTGCGCCTGACGCAGGTTGGCGGCGTTGATGCGGCCGTAGTGTTCGCCCAGCGTGGTGCGCAGCACGCCCGCGTCGATCAGCGCGGCGACGCGCTCGAGCAGCTCGTGCTGGCGCTGCACATCGGGGGTGTTGAAGCTGGAGCGGGTGAACATCGATTCCCAGTGCAGGGACAGGCTCTTGCGCTTGAGCGCCATCACATCGAGCTGGCCGGGATCGTCGATCAGCGCCAGCTGGCCCTGCGGGGCTAGCACGGTGACGATCTGGTCGTAGTGCTGGTCGGTATGGGTCAGGCTGGCCACGTGGCTGACCTCGGCGATGCCCAGGCGCTGCAGGCCTTCGCTCAGCGGCTGGGTGTGGTCGATCACGTGGTGCGCGCCCAGCGCGTAGACCCAGTCCTGGGTATCCGGGCGCGAGGCGGTGCCGATCACGGTCAGGCGGGTCAGCTGGCGAGCCAACTGGACCAGGATCGAGCCGACGCCACCGGCGGCACCGATCACCAGCAGGGTCTGCCCTTCGCCGCCGTTTTCCGCGATGCGCAGGCGATCGAACAGCAGCTCCCAGGCCGTGATCGCGGTCAGCGGCAACGCCGCGGCGGCGGCGTCATCCAGGCTGGCCGGCTTGTGGCCGACGATGCGCTCGTCCACCAGCTGGTACTCGGCATTGCTGCCGGCGCGGCCGATCGCGCCCGCATAGAAGACCGCGTCGCCGGGCTGGAACAGGGTCACCGCGTCGCCCACCGCATCCACGATGCCGACCGCGTCGAAGCCCAGTACGCGCGGCTCGGTGACCGCCACGCCGGTGCGGACCTTGGTATCGACCGGGTTCACCGAGATCGCGCGGACCTCGACCCGCAGATCGCGCGGGCCGGGGGTGGGGATCGGCAGGGTGATGTCCACCAGCGCGGCGGGGTCGCTGATCGGCAGGCCATGCTGGGTATAGGCGACGGCTTTCATCGGGGGAGATCCAGTGGGGAAGGCGGACAGCGTGCGCTTCACGGCGGGGTGGGGAAAGGCGCAAAATCGGGCAGCACTTTCACTGCAGGAATGAAAATGATCCGGTTCGACGACCTCGCCCTGTTCGTCCGCACCGCCGCGCTGGGCAGCTTTTCCAACGCCGCACGCGAGGCGGATCTGCTGCCCGGCCAGGTTGCTGCGGCGGTGGCGCGGCTGGAACGCGAGCTGGACCTGCGCCTGTTCGTGCGCTCCACCCGCAGCCTGCGCCTGACCGCCGAGGGCGCGCTGTACCTGCCCTATGCGCAGGAGGTGCTGGCCGCGCTGCGCGAGGGCGAGGCCCGGGTGCGTGGCGAGGATGCCGAACTGCGCGGCACGCTGCAGGTGGCCGCACCCTCGGATCTGGGCCGCAACCTGCTGCTGCCATGGCTGACCGAGTTCCGCGCCGCGCACCCGAAGCTGCAGCTGCGCCTGCAGTTGTCCGACCAGGTGGCCGATGTGTTCCGCGATCCGGTCGACATCGCCTTCCGCCTGGGCCGCTTCGACAACGCCAGCTATGTCGCCCTGCCCCTGCTGCCCGGCAATCGCCGGGTGCTGGCCGCATCACCGGACTACCTGGCCCGGCACGGTACGCCGGACAACCTGGAAGCGCTGAAGGAGCACCACTGCCTGCTCTATCAACTCGCTGGGCGTGCCTATGACCGCTGGAGCTTCGAGGCCGATGGTCGGCGCACGGTGATCCCGGTGCGCGGCAACATGGTCTGCGACGATGCCGACGTGGTCCGGCGCTGGGCAGTGGCGGGGGAAGGCATCGTGTTCAAGTCGTGGCTGGATATCTGCGCCGATGTGCAGGCCGGGCGCCTGCAGGTGCTGCTGGACGGGGCCGGCGACAGTCTTCCGTTGAACCTGGTGTGCCCGCACCGCAAGCAGTTCTCGCCCGCCATCCGGCAGCTGCATGCGATGTTCGCGCAACGGCTGCAGCCGCTGCTCGCCGGGTTGCCGGCCGGCGCGCGCTGACGCTATCGCCCGGCGCGCGGCTGCCGGACAATGCCCCTCCCCCCGTAGTCGAGTCGCCGCCATGCCGTGGATGGGCATCCAGGATCTGTGGACCTTTGTTGCTGCCGTGCTGGTGTTCCTTGCACTGCCGGGCCCAGGCACCTTCACCCTGCTCACCGCCACCGGGCGCGGCGGGGTGCGCGGCGGTTACACGGCGCTGTTCGGCCTGCTGCTGGGCGACCAGATCCTGATGTGGCTGGCGGTAGCCGGTGTGGCGGCGCTGCTCAAGGCCAACCCGCTGGTGTTCCACGCGGTGCAGTACCTCGGCGCGGCGTACCTGGTGTGGATCGGCATCGGCCTGCTGCGCGCACCGCGCGCCCAGGGCGAGGAAGGTGGCATCCGCCTCACGCCGGGCCACTACTTCCGCCAGGCGGTGCTGATCAACCTGCTCAACCCGAAGGCGATCATCTTCTACATGGCCTTCCTGCCGTTGTTCATCGATCCGGCACGGCACCAGGGTGTGGTGACGTTTGCGACCATGGCGCTGATCATCTTCGTCATGGGGCTGGCCTACTGCTCGGTGCTGATCGGGGTGGGCAACCTGCTGCGCCGTCGGATTCTGCAGCACCCGCGTGTCGGGCTTTGGCTGAGGCGGGTCGCAGGGGTGTTCCTGGTCGGGTTCGGTGTGCGGCTGGGCGCGAGCGGCTGAACCCTTGCAGGCCGGCAGGGTGCACGATGACAGCGCGCGTCGTGTTCGGCTGCGGATAGGCAGCATCATCGCGACGCTCGGTTTTCATTCAAACATTGAGATTCCCCTGCGTACCGGCGAGGTGTCCAATCGGCGCCATCGTCCAACGTCGCCACCGGCGCGTGCGCAACACTGCGGGGACCCATGCCGCCACCTGTCTACTTCGTGCAGCACCTGAGCGGTCATGACGAGCGCCTGCTCGGCATGCACACCCGGCGCATCGATCTGGCCCATCCCGCCGTGACCCGCATCGTCGCGGGGCTTAAGCCGCTGGACCGGATCGATCTGCGTACGTGCCTGTTCGACTGCCACGCCAGCCTGGTGCTTGGGCTGCGCCATCGCATCGCCGAGGCCGAAGCGGCGGCGCAGGGCTGGCGTCTGTTCGATGCCGACGGCGTGTTGTGCTGCAAGCGCTTCCCCGGGGATGCGCAGGTGATCTATCCACAGGGCCATCCACCGCAGGCAGACTGGGCACGCGCCCTGCTGCCCGGCACCGGCCCAGCCGCGCGCGTCAGCGCCGCATCACCTCACGCAGGTGGTCGATGAACACCCGCAGCTTGGGCGCCATCTGCTCACGTGCCGGGTAGTAAAGGTGGAAACCGGCGAACGGCTGCTGCCAGTCCTGCAGCACGCACTGCAGCCGGCCGGCCGCCACGTCGCCGGCGTACAGCGCCTCGAACCCCTGGGCCAGGCCAATGCCCCGGGTGACGGCGGCATGGATCAGCCCGGCGTCGTTGAACACCAGCCGGCCCGCCACCTCGACCTCGAAATCGCGACCCTCGCCGGTGAACTCCCACGCCATCCGCCGGCCGGTGCTGAGCCGGTGCACGATGCACTCGTGCGCGACCAGGTCGGCCGGGGTCGCGGGCACGCCGTGCATGGCCAGATAGTCCGGCGTGGCCACCACCACCTGGCGTTCCAGCGGCCCGATCGGCACCGCGATCATGCCGCGGGCCAGGCTTTCGCCCAAGCGGATCCCCGCGTCGAAGCCGCCGGCGACCAGATCCGTCAGCGCGGTTTCCACGAACAGCTCCACCTCGATCTGTGGATAACGCGCCAGGAAGCCGGGCAGGTGCGGCAGCACCAGCAGTTCGGCAGCGATCCGCGGCACGTTGATGCGCAGCTTGCCGGCGGGGACATCGCGCACCTGGTCCAGGTCGTCGAACGCGGCGTCGATCCGGGCCAGGCCCTCGCGTACCTGCGCCAGGAAGCGTGCGCCCTGCTCGGTCAGGCCGACCCGGCGCGTGGTCCGGTGCAGCAGCCGCACGCCAAGGTGGGCCTCCAGCGCGCGCACCGTCTGCGAGAGCGCCGAGGGCGATACGCCCAGCTCGTCGGCGGCCCGGGTGAAGCTGGCATGGTGCGCGACGCGGGCGAAGGCAACCACGGCGGGCAGGGGATGCTGAGCGCTCATTGTGAAGGCTTGCTTCAAAGATGATGCAGGAGCGGCCAGTTTATCCACATAGTCCGCAGGAGGATGCTGGTCCTGTTCCTTCCCTTCCCCGGAGTACTTCATGCAGACCCGCACCCTTGGCCGTGATGGCCCCACCGTTTCCGCGCTCGGCCTGGGCTGCATGGGCATGAGCGCCTTCTATGGCGGCCGCGGCAGCGATGCCGACGCGATCGCGGTCATCCACCGCGCGCTGGAACGCGGCGTCACCCTGCTCGACACCGCCGACATGTACGGCCCGCACACCAACGAGGTGCTGGTCGGCAAGGCGATCGCCGGCCGCCGCGACCAGGTGTTCCTCGCCACCAAGTTCGGGATCAGGCTGGAGCCGAGCGACACCGCCGCGCGCAGCGTCGATGGCCGCCCCGAGTACGTGATCGCCGCCTGCGAGGCCAGCCTGCAGCGGCTGGGCGTGGACCACATCGACCTGTACTACCAGCACCGCGTGGACGGCACGGTGCCGATCGAGGACACCGTGGGGGCGATGGCGCGGCTGGTCGAACAGGGCAAGGTGCGCTTCCTCGGCCTCTCCGAAGCCTCGGCAAGCACGATCCGCCGCGCCCATGCGGTGCATCCGATCACCGCGGTGCAGACCGAGTACTCGCTGTGGTCGCGCGATCCGGAAGCCAACGGTGTGCTGGCGACGGTGCGCGAGCTCGGCATCGGCTTCGTGCCCTACTCGCCGCTGGGCCGTGGCTTCCTGACCGGCGCGATCCGCAGCCCGGCCGATTTCGACGCCGATGACTACCGCCGCCAATCGCCGCGTTTCCAGGGCGAGAACTTCGACCGCAACCTGGCGCTGGTCGACGCGGTCACCGCGATGGCCAAGACCCAGGGCGTGAGCCCCGGGCAGCTGGCCCTGGCCTGGGTGCTGGCGCAGGGCGAAGACCTGGTGCCGATCCCGGGCACCAAGCGGCTGGCCTATCTGGAAGAGAACCTCGGCGCGCTGCAGGTGCAGCTGAGCGCCGACGCGCTGGCCCGGATCGATGCGATCTTCCCGGCCCATGCCGCCGCCGGCCCGCGTTATGCCCCTGCGGCCATGGCGACGTTGAACCGCTGACCTCCACCGGCCGGATCGGCATGCTCGATCCGGCCGAGGCTGCCGACACCGTGCGCGGGGGAGGACAATGGCCCTCTTTCTGCCTGGTTGGACCCTGCCCCATGCGCTGGCTCGCCCCGCTGTTGCTGCTGCTGGCCATCGCGCCGGCACACGCCGATGAGATCCGCTGCCTGACCGGCGGCAGCCGCCAACAGATCCACCTTGAATGGAAACTCCCCGAGGGCACTGCCGACGGTGAGCGGGTCAGCCATGTGCGTTACGCCGGCAAGACCGCGTGGCTGCGGCTGACCCTGGCCTCGCAGGAGAGCACCGTACTGGCCGAGGATCGCCCTTGGCAGTTCGATACGGTGTGGGACGAGCACCTGGACGGCAAGGTCATCGGCCACTATGCGATCAGCACCCAGGGCGCGCGCATCTATGGCTTCTCCTACACCAACGCGCGGACGGGCCAGCAGACCGTGTTCGGTGAAGACGTCGGTGCGATGACCGACACGGGCTGCCACTGGGAATGAGCGTCCGGCCTTTGTGCCGGTTTCGTCACCTTCGCCTCAGTCATGCGGGCCGTGCAGCCGCTTACGACGCTTGGCAGTAGTAATGCTGCGCCGCGTTCGGTAAAACTCGCAGACTTGTCGTTCACAGTCATCCACCGCGAGGCCCCATGTCATTGCTCCGGCGCAAGTCCCTAGACACTGTCACCGTCCATGAAGCCGGCAGGCAACTGATCCCGACCCTGAGTTGGCCGCACCTGATCGCGCTGGGCATCGGCGCCATCGTCGGCACCGGCATCTACACCCTGATCGGTGTCGGCGCGAACCTGGCCGGCCCCGCGGTGCTGATTTCCTTCGCCATCGCCGGCGCGGTCTGCGCCTGCGCGGCCCTGTCCTATGCCGAGCTGTCGACGATGATGCCGGCCGCTGGCAGCGCCTACACCTATAGCTACACCGCCCTGGGCGAGGTGGTGGCCTGGGTGGTCGGCTGGAGCCTGATCCTGGAGTACTCGCTGGTGGTGAGCACGGTCGCGGTCGGGTGGTCCGGCTACGCGGTCGGCTTCCTGCACGGCTTCGGGATCGACCTGCCCTTGATGCTGACCGCCGGCCCCCACGTGGAAGGCGGCTTCATCAACCTGCCGGCGGTGCTGATCACCTTCCTGGTGGCCGGCATGCTGATGGCCGGCACCAAGGAAAGCGCGACCCTCAACGCAGTCCTGGTGGTGATCAAGATCATCGCGCTGACCGTGTTCGTGGCGATCGCCCTGCCGCACTTCGATACCAGCCACATGGAGCCGTTCATGCCGTTCGGCTTCGTCAAGTCGCTGGGCGCCGATGGCGTGGAACGCGGGGTGATGGCGGCCGCCGCGATCATCTTCTTCGCGTTCTACGGCTTCGATGCGATCTCCACCGCCGCTGAAGAAACCAAGAAGCCCGAGCGCGACCTGGCGATCGGCATCATCGGCTCGATGGTCGGTTGCACCATCATCTACGTGCTGGTGGCGCTGGCCGCCGTGGGTGCGATGAGCTACACGATCTTCGGCCAGAGCGCCGAGCCGCTGGCGCTGATCCTGCGCGAGCTGGGCAGCCCGGGTGCGGCCAAGTGGATCGGCGCTGCCGCCGTGATCGCGCTGCCGACCGTGCTGCTGGCCTTCCTGTACGGCCAGAGCCGCATCTTCTTCGTCATGTCGCGCGATGGCCTGCTGCCGCGCGGTCTTTCCAAGGTCAGCGCGCGCACCGGCACGCCGGTCGCCACCACGCTGTTCACCGCGGTGCTGGTGGCCGCGCTGGCCGGCGTGGCACGTCTGGACGAGATCGCCGCGCTGGCCAACGCCGGTACGCTGGCCGCGTTCACCGCGGTGGGCCTGTGCCTGGTGGTGCTGCGCAAGCGCGAGCCGAACCGCGTGCGCAAGTTCCGCACGCCGCTGGCGTACGTGGTCGGCCCGCTGGCGGTGATCGGCTGTGTGTACCTGTTCTTCAGCCTGCCGAGCACCACGCAGTTGTACTTCCTGGCGTGGAACGTTCTGGGCCTGATCGCCTACTTCGCCTACGGGCGTCGCAATGCGGTCCTGGGCAAACGCTGAGCTATCGCGCCGGCCACCGGGCCGGCGATGAGCGGGGGTGAAAAAGGCAGGCCCAGGGCCTGCCTTTTTCGTTGTTGGCAGCGGTGACACCGCCCTGCCGGGCAGCGCGCGACGCGCCACTGGCCTCAGGGTTTGGCGGCGGCGACCTTGGCCGCGTGATCCTGCGCCTGCTGCATGACGCGCAGCAGGTTGCCGCCCCAGATACCGGCGATCTGTTTCTCGCTGTAGCCCTTGCGCAGCAGCCACGCGGTGATCTTCGGCAGCTGGCTCACGTCGGGCAGATCGGCCAGGCCGCCGCCGCCATCCCAGTCCAGCCCGATGCCCACGTGTTCGGGGCCGACCACCGTGAGGATGTGCTCGAAATGCGCGAAGAAATCGTCGAGCGTGGCCTTGCGCAGCGGAATGCGCTGGTCGATTTCCTCCAATCCCTTCTTCAGCGCGACACCCTGCTGGATGCTCATGCCGTCGTAATCGGTGCCCAGCTGCGCCATCAGCGCCGTCTCGGCCGCCTTGCGCGCCTCACTCTTGGCGGTGTCGATCAGATAACCACCATAGGCGTTGACCTGGATCACGCCGCCGGCCTTGGCCAGCCGCTTCAGACGCGCATCGTCGAGGTTGCGCGGATGGTTGTAGATCGCCTTGGCCGAGCTGTGCGAGAGCACGAACGGCACCGGCATGCGCTCGATCAGATCATCGAACACCGCATCGGCGGCATGCGACTGATCGATCACGATGCCCAGCCGCACCGCTTCATCCACCAGCGCCTTGCCGGCCGGACTCAGGCCCTTCCACTCGGCGCCCTTGGGATCGGTGGCCGAATCGGCGAACTCGTTGTTGGCGAAATGCACCGTGCTGAGCAGGCGCAGGCCGGCCAGGTGGTAGTAGCTGAGCAGTGTGGGATCGTCGACCAGCGGGCTGGCGTTCTCCATGCTGATGTAGACCACGCGCTTGCCGGCGGCCTTGATGCGCGCGGCATCGGCGGCGGTCAGCGCAAGCTGGAAGGTGTCCGGATGCGCGGCGAGCATCTCGCGGATCTCGGTCAGCCGCAGCAGGCCGGCATCGCGGTCATGCTGGTGCGCCTGCGCGCTGCGGTCGCCCTGATCGGTGTAGATCGCCCAGAAGCCGCCGTCGAGCGCGCCTTCGACCATGCGCGGGTAGTCCACCTGCGACAGTGCGTTGTGGTCGTGCCGCTGGGTGATGTCGAAGCCGGCGCGGTGGAAGTTGGCCGGCGTATCCAGATGGCTGTCCAGGGTCAGCAGCCGCTGCTGCAGCGTGGACGCCCTGGCCAGTTCCTGCGGGGTGAAGTCGACCGCGTGGGCGGCCAGTGGCGTGCACAACGCCAGCGAGACCAGCAAAGACAGACTGCGCAACGTCATGACGCCTCACCTTGGGTTGTAGAGCCACGCCATGCGTGGCTGGGATTGATCTGGCCCGCGAAGCCACGCATGGCGTGGCTCTACGGTCCCGGGTTCAACGGGTCTGGCCCGGTCAGACCTCAATCCACCACGCGGCAGAACACCGCCTTGAGATACCGCGATTCCTGCACGTGGGCCATGAACGGGTGATCCGGACCGGCGCCGGCCACCTTCAGGATCTGGATGGTGCGGCCGGCGTAGAAGGCGGCGCGGCGCAGCATGTCCAGGAACTGATCTTCGGCCACCAGGCCGGTGCACGAGAACGTGGCGAGCAGGCCACCGGGCTTGACCACCCCCAGCGCCAGCTTGTTCATGTCCAGATACTTCTTCAGCGCGGTGATGACCTGGTCGCGGTCGCGGGTCATCTTGGCCGGGTCGAGGATCACCACGTCGAACTGCTCGCCGCGGTTGGAAGCATCGCGCAGCCACGGGAAGATGTCGGACTGGATGAACTTCGGGCGCACGTTGTTGAGCTTGGCGTTGCCCTTGGCGATGGCGATAACGTCTTCATCGATGTCGATGCCGACCACCTCGGCCGCGCCGCGCGCGGCGGCGTACACCGCAAAGCCACCGGTGTTGCAGCACAGGTCCAGCACGGTCTTGCCTTCCACCTGCTGGCTCAGCCATTGGCGGTTCTCACGCTGATCGGCGAAGAAGCCGGTCTTGTGCGCACCGGCCGGGTCGGCGCGGAACTTCACGCCGTACTCGGTGATCACCGAGGCTTCGGTGGTGGTGTTGCCGTGGAAGTCGAAACTTTCCTGCTTCTGCACGTGTTCGTCGGCGAAGCTGTGGAAACGGCAGCCCGGGAATTGTTCGCGCAGGGCTTCATACACCCACTCGCGGTGGCGGAACATGCCGGCGGCGAAGAATTCGACCACTACCAGGTCGCCATAGCGATCCACGACCAGGCCGGACAGACCGTCACCTTCGCTGTGGACCACGCGCCAGGCATCGGAGATCTCGTCCAGCTTGAGCACCTCACGGCGCAGCGACACCGCCTGGGCGATCTTGCGCGAGAACCAGCCGGCGTCGACCGGGATGCCCTGATCGGTCTCCAGGATGCGCACGGCAATGCGCGAATGACCGTTGTAGAAGCCACGCCCGATCCACTCGCCGTCCACGCCGACGACGTCGACGATGGCACCGGGTTTGGGACGGACGGCCGGCTTT
The DNA here is from genome assembly GCF_039674525.1 of Stenotrophomonas sp. TWI377. Taxonomy (NCBI): domain Bacteria; kingdom Pseudomonadati; phylum Pseudomonadota; class Gammaproteobacteria; order Lysobacterales; family Lysobacteraceae; genus Stenotrophomonas; species Stenotrophomonas sp. TWI377. The sequence continues at coordinate 238,309 of NZ_JBDJNT010000002.1, read as the reverse complement.
TCGACCAGTTTCTGGAAGATCCACGGGTGGCTGGAGCGCCAGGCGTTCTTGAGGCGGACAACGGGGGCAGGGGTATTCATGGGCGTATTGTAAACGGGAAGCCTGCAGCCCTCGGCGCTGGGAGCGACGCCGCTGGCGCTCTGGTAGTGACGGCCGCTGGCCGTCAGCGCGCTAAACCCGGCCGCTACGTGGTTGATGGCCAGCGGCCGTCACTACCGGTTGGGGCGTTTCGTTCAGCCGCACCGGGGCATGGAAAGGATTTGACGCCGGCCCCGGCACCCCGCAGAATCGGCCCCAGAAGGGGAGTAGCTCCCAGACGTTGTCGCCGTCAATTCGAGCCCGCAGGCTCCGGTGCAACGGCAGTCCCACCCATCGGGACTGCGAGCGAGACCTTCGCCGTATGGCGAAGCTCTGTCCCTGGATCCCCCCGATCCTCCGTTGCAGATCCTCGCCATCCGGCTTGAGGCAATCTATTTTTCCAACGGATAAACCCAATGCAGACGATCGGTAATGTGTGGTTGTGGGGCGGCTTCGGCGCGGTGGTGATCATCGCGCTGCTGGTCGACCTCGTCTTGATGCGACACGGCGGCCCCCACAAGGTCACCTTCAAGGAGGCCCTGTGGTGGTCCATCGGCTGGGTCGCCCTGGCCCTGGCCTTCAACGGTGGCCTCTGGTACTACCTGAACGAGACTGCCGGCCAGGTGGTGGCCAACAAGGTCGGCCTGGAGTTCCTGACCGGGTACCTGGTCGAGAAAGCCCTGGCGGTGGACAACATCTTCGTGTTCCTGATGATCATGGGCTACTTCGCAGTGCCCGAGGAACAGCGTCAGAAGGTATTGATCATCGGCATCCTGGGCGCGATCGTGCTGCGTACGATCATGATCTTCGCCGGCAGCGTGCTGCTGACCAAGTTCCACTGGCTGCTCTACGTGTTCGGCGCGTTCCTGCTCTTCACCGGCTGGAAGATGTGGTTCTCGGCCGGCAGCGAGCCGGATCTTGAGACCAACCCCGCCCTGCGCTGGATGCGCAAGCACCTGCGCCTGCTGCCCGACTATGCCGGCAACGCCATGAGCGTCATGCGCGATGGCAAGCGCTGGTTCACGCCGCTGTTCGTGGTGCTGATCCTGATCGCGGTCACCGACGTGATCTTCGCGGTGGACAGCATCCCGGCGATCTTTGCCATCACCACCGACCCGTTCATCGTGCTGACCTCCAACGTCTTCGCGGTGCTGGGCCTGCGCGCGATGTTCTTCCTGCTGGCCGGCATGGCCGATCGCTTCCACCTGTTGCCGTACGGCCTGGCCCTGGTGCTGGCCTTCATCGGCATCAAGATGATGCTGATCGACCTCTTCAAGATCCCCACCCCGATCTCGCTGGGCGTGGTGGCGGTGATCATCGCCGCGACCGTGGTGTTGAGCCTGAAGAACCCGCCGAAAGAAGGCGGCCACGCCTGACCGACCGTGCCGCCTGCGGGATTGTCCCGCAGGCGGTACCTCTCTCTCCCACGACGTTGCCCTTGTGTTCATCCGGGGCGACGCCATCCCTAAGGGTATGAACGCCAACCTGCCCCAGCCCACCGGCGCGCCGCCGGTTCCGTCCCGCAACGACCGTGGTGGTGTACTGCGGGCGTTCAACCTGAGCCTGGCCTTCGTGGTGCTGCTGGTTGCGGTGTATACCGCCCAGGGCCACTTCGACTGGCGTCCGTGGGCCGTGGCCCCGCTGGACAAGGCCGGCCTGCTCGGCATTCTCGGTGCACCGCTGCTGCACGGCTCGATCCAGCATCTGGGTGCCAACGCGGCAGCCCTGCTGATCCTCGGCACCCTGGCCGGCAGCGTGTATCCCAAAGCAACGCTGCGCGCGCTGCCCCTGCTGTGGCTCGGCTCGGGCCTGGGTGCCTGGTTGCTCGGCGATCTGGGCAGCCGCCATCTGGGCGCCAGTGGCATCACCCACGGCCTGATGTTCCTGGTGTTCGTGCTCGGCCTGCTGCGCCGCGACCGGCCAGCGATCGCTGCCGGGCTGATCGCCTTCCTGTTCTACGGCAGCATGCTGCTGACCATCCTGCCGCACGAGCCGGGCGTGTCCTGGCAATCGCATATGGGCGGTGCCTTTGCCGGCATCATCAGCGCGCTGCTGTTCCGCCTCTCCGACCCGATGGCGCCGCGCAAACGCTACAGCTGGGAGGATGAGGAAGAGGACGACATCGAGGCAGCGCGCGACGCCGATCTGGAGCCGCCCTCCCCGACCCGCGTGCCGGTGCTGTGGCAACCGCGCGAGGGCCGCGACTTCGTGGTGCTGCCGTTCCGGCGGCGCGATGAAGGGTCATCGCTGGATTGACCGGCGACGCCATCTGATGGCATGCCGGGGTAGAGCCACGCCATGCGTGGCTGCCGTGCGCCGGACATTCCGATATCGCGCCGATCACGAGCGTACCGACCAACGGTCGGTACCTACCGGCTCGCCGGTGCGCCATCCCCATCCACCGCACGCCTGCCCAGCGCCGGGTCATCGGTGAAGAAGGCATCGATGCCGGTGGCCAGATAGGCCCGCATCTCGGCGACCGAACCTTCCGCGTTGCGGGCATTCGGCTCGCCGCTGCGGAACTCCGCGGCCTGGAAGTAGTTTTCCGGCCGGAACGTATACGGCACCACCATCAAGCCGGCCGCATGCGCATCACGCACCAGGGAAGTCGGGGTGCCGAGCTTCCCCTGCGCGTCCAGCGGAATGACCATGCGCAGGCTTGGGCCGATGCCGTCGGCGTAGGTGGCCACGTCGCGCAGCCCGGCCGGGGTGATCAGGTCGGCATAGCGCTGGCTGCCCTTGGCCGCGAGTACATCACCGGGCTGCTGCTTGGGATCGCCGAGCAGCTGCAGCAGGCGGATATTGCTGTCGCGGCCGAGCTTGCCGCGCAGGTAACGCAGGTTGCCGACCTCGAAGGACTGGATCGTCACCGGCGCCACGCGGGTATAGGCGTTGCCCTGCAGCGTGGCCAGCACCTTGTCTTCCATCGGCAGGCCGATGCCCTTGAAGTAGGTGCCGTGTTTGATCTCGGGCACCAGCCCGATGCCGCGGTTGGCGCGGCCGGCCTGCTGCACCAGGAAGGCGATGATTTCGTCCAGCGTGGCGATGCGGAACTGGCCGTCGAACGCGGTGCTGCGCAGCTGCGGCAGGCGCTCGCGGGCGTACAGCGTCTTCAGTTCGGCCAGGCTGAAGTCTTCGGTGAACCAGCCTTCGATGCGCTCGCCGTCGATGGTCTTGACGGTCTTGCGGCTGGCGAACTCGGGGTGCGCGGCCACATCGGTGGTGCCGCCGATCTCGTTCTCGTGCCGCGATACCAGCACGCCGTCCTTGGTCATCACCAGGTCCGGCTCGATATAGTCGGCGCCATCGGCGATGGCCTGCGCGTAGGCGGCCAGGGTGTGCTCGGGCAGCAGCGCACTGGCGCCGCGGTGGCCGTAGACGGCGGCCCTGGCCGGCGTGGAGGAAGAAGATTCAGCGCTCATGGCCACCGATGGTGCCACGGCCAGCGACACCAGCAACACCAGCAACACCAGCAACACACCTCCCCACAACTGCTTGGACACTGCAAACCCCTGTCGATAAAGAACCCGGTCAGTCTGCTGCAAGGCTGTGACAGCGCGAAGAAAGGCCGCGTGCCTACTTCCCGATACAGAAGCTCGAGAAAATCCGCCCCAGCAGGTCATCGGCGCTCATCCGCCCGGTAATCTCGCCCAGCGCCTCATGGGCCAGGCGCAGTTCCTCCGCCGCCAGCTCCAGATGCTCGTGGACCAGCTCCGATTCGGCGCGCTCGGCATGGCCGATGGCCTGGCTGATCGCCTCGACGTGGCGGGCGCGCGCGGAGAACTCACCGTCCACGCTGTCGCCGGCACTGCCGCTGGCCAGCGCGCGCAGGCGTGCGTGCAGCTGATCCAGGCCGAGGCCGGTCGCGGCCGAGACATGCACCACGTCTGCACGAGCGTCGGACGGCATCGCGGCCAGCAGATCGCTCTTGTTGTGGATCCACAGCTGCTGCGGCACATCGTCGATGCTGTCGCCCACCGCGTCGCGGCCGGCCTGCGGATCGCGTGCATCGACCACCACGATGGCCAGGTCGGTGCGCTGCATCTCCACGCGCGCCCGGCGCATGCCCTCGCGCTCGATCGCGTCGCCGCCGTCGCGCAGGCCGGCGGTGTCGACCAGCGTGAGCTCAAGACCGTCGATGCGGATGGTCTCGCGCAGGGTGTCGCGGGTGGTCCCGGCGATGTCGGTGACGATCGCCCGTTCACTGCCGGCCAGCGCATTGAGCAACGAACTCTTGCCGGCGTTCGGCGGCCCGACCAGCACGGCGTGCAGGCCGTCGCGCAGTTTGCGGCCGCGTTCGGCATCCTCGCGGAGCCGGATCAACGCCTGCAGGGCGGTGACCAGGCCACTGCGCACCTGCGCCCCGCCGAGGGTATCGAGCGGTTCGTCGGCGAAGTCGATCGCCGCCTCCACGTGGATCCGCAGCAGAACAAGCTGTTCTGCGACCTCGTCCACACGGCGCGAGAACACGCCGTCCAGCGAGCGGCGCGCCGCGCGCGCTGCGCGGGTATCGCTGGCAGCGATCAGGTCGGCGATCGCCTCGGCCTGGGCCAGGTCGAGCTTGCCGTTGAGGAAGGCGCGCTCGCTGAACTCACCGGGTCGTGCCTGGCGTGCGCCCAAGGCAATGCAGCGCGCGACCAGCTGCTGCAGCACCACCGGGCTGCCGTGCCCCTGCAGTTCCACCACCTCTTCGCCGGTGAAGCTGTTCGGCGCCGGGAACCACAGCGCGATGCCGTCGTCGATCACCTCGTCGCCCGCATCGCGGAAGCGCGCGTAGTGCGCATGCCGTGGCTGCATCGCGCGCACGCCGATCGCCTCGGCGATGGGCCGCGCCTGCGGGCCGGACAGCCGCAGCATGCCGACGCCGCCAGCGCCGGGCGCGGTGGCGATGGCCACGATGGTGTCGGGGGCATGGGTCATGTCGGGCTCACTGCAGGGTGCGGGGAATCAGGGGGCATTCTACGGACCGCACGGTTGGCCGGGCCGCAGATGCAGGAAACCCGCCTTGCGGCGGGTCTCCTGTGTGGCTTACTTCTTGGCGGTGACGACCGGCAGCGGATCGCTGCCATGACGCTTGGTCATCCACCACTGCTGGAGCAGGCCCAGGCCGCCGTTGACGACCCAGTACAGCACCAGACCGGACGGCATGAAGGCCATCATGACGCCGAACACCAGCGGCATCAGCTGCATCATCTTGGCCTGCATCGGGTCCATGCCCGGTGCCGGGGTCAGCTTCTGGGTGGCCCACATCACCGCCACGTTGATCACCGGCAGGATGAAGTACGGGTCACGTGCGGTCAGATCCTGGATCCAGCCCAGCCACGGGGCCTGGCGCAGTTCCACCGATTCCACCAGCACCCAGTACAGCGCGAAGAAGATCGGCATCTGGATGAGGATCGGCAGACAGCCGCCCATCGGGTTGATCTTCTCTTTCTTGTACAGCTCCATCATCGCGGTCTGGAACTTCTGGCGGTCATCGCCATAGCGTTCCTTGAGCTGCGCGATGCGCGGCTGGAAGCGACGCATCTTGGCGCCGGACTTGTACTGCACGGCCGAGAGCGGATACAGCACCAGCTTCAGCAGCACCACCAGGCCGACGATCGCCCAGCCCCAGTTGTTGACGACCTTGTGGACCTGGTTGAGGACCCAGAACAGGCCCTGGCCGATGATCGCCATCAGCGAGAAGCGGCTGTAGTCGACCACGCGGTCCAGGCCCTTCACGTCTTCCTTGGCAATCAGGTTGACCAGCTTCGGGCCGACCCACAGGCGGGCTTCGGTGCTGACCTGCTGGCCCGGGGCCACGGTGAAGGCCGGGCCACGCGCCTCGATCTGGTCGCGGCCATTGTTCTGCGCCAGCGAGTACTGCGCGGCCTGGTCGGCCTGAGGAATCCACGCGGTGAAGAAGTGGTGCTGCAGCATCGCCAGCCAGCCGCCGGTGATGGTGCGGTTGAGGTGGCCGTCGTCCAGGTAATCCTTGAACGCGCGACGCTCGTAACCGTCCTGCGGGCTGAACCAGGTCGCGCCGTTGAAGCTGAACGAGTCCGGGTTGGTCATGCTGCGCGAGAGGATGGTCGGGGTGCGGTCCAGGGTGCGGAACACGTAGCCGCTCCACGGGGCGCTGCCACCGTTGACCACTTCATCCTTGACCGTGATCGCGTACTCGTTGCGACCCAGCGAGTAGGTGCGGCGGATGGTCACGCCGTTCGGGCCGGTCCATTCGAAAGGCACCGTGACCTCGTCCTGGCCCTTGGCCAGCACGAAGTCGTGGTTGTCGCCGACCAGCTTGAAGCCGTTGGCGGCCGGCACCGGCATGGTCTTGTCTTCGCTGATCCAGCCACTCACCGCGCGGTACGGGTGGGTCGCTTCTTCGGTCAGCAGGCGGACCGGCGGGCTGCCTTCTTCCTTGGTCTGCGGGAACTGCAGCAGCTCGGCATCCAGCACCGTGCCACCGTCCAGCACCAGACGCAGGACGTCGGTGGTGATGGTCACGCGGGCCGGACCGGCCTCGGTCTGTGCGGCCGGCTGTGCCGCCGGCAGGGAACCGTCCGCCTGGGGCACGGGCGCACCGGGGATGCTGCCGGCAGCCGCACCGGGCACGCTGGCCTGGGTAGTCTGGGTGGCCACGGCCGGGGTCGGCGGCGCGGCTTTATCGCGGCCCCACTCCATCCACAGCAACACGGCCACCATCAGCCAGGCAAAAATCAGGAAAACGCGGGTCTGGTTCATCAGCGTGCAGGCTCGACGGGGCCGGCACGCAATGCCGGCTCGGACTGGGAAAGGGGTGCAACGCCCAGGGGCGGCGGCATTGTGCCGTCCGCGCCCGGCATGGGCAATGCGCCAAGGCGGCGCAACAGGCGTTCAAAGGCCTGGCGGAGTTCTGAATTGCTGGCGGTACGGGCGGCACTGCGGGCAACGACGACGTAATCGCCGGCACTCATCCACGGCCGTACGTGGCGTGTGGCATCGCGCAACACACGCTTCACTCGGTTGCGACCCACGGCTCGGGGATCGACTTTGCGCGACACCGCAAGACCCAACCTGGCTGGCGTATCGCTCTTCAGCCAGTGCAGGGTCATCAGCGGATCGGACACACGGCGGGCGCCGTTGAAGACCGTTGTATATTCGGCACGCGTACGAACCCGCGCAGAGCGAGGAAATCGCTTGCGCGGGTCGGAACTGCTCACAGTCAGGATTGCGTCTGCCGCGGAAAGCGGCATTGCAATCAAGCGCTCAGGACTTTACGGCCCTTGGCGCGGCGACGCGACAGGATCTTGCGGCCGTCAGCGGTCTTCATACGGGCACGGAAGCCATGGTCGCGCTTACGCTTGAGGTTGCTGGGTTGGAAAGTGCGCTTGGTGGCCATGCGGGCCTCTATATGAAGGGGACGGAAAGAACCGGAAATTCTATAGACCTCATCGAGGTCCCGTCAAGTGTCTGTCACTACGGGAATTCACCGGGCTGTGCAATAGCTGTGGATCGTTTTGTGAATAACTTTGGGACAACCATTCCCGGCCCCCCTCGTCGGTGGTAGTCTGCGCCATCCATTCTTCCCCCCTTCCGGCCTGCGGTGCGGCGCTTTTGTTCGCCTATCCGCTGGCCCCAGACGATTATTGCCGATGGATGCCTGGTCTCGTTCTCTCGAACGCCTCGAAGCGGAGTTTCCGCCCGAGGATGTTCACACCTGGTTGAAGCCGCTGCAGGCAGATCTGCGCGCGGACAGCCTGGTGCTTTATGCGCCAAACGCCTTCATCGTCGACCAGGTGCGCGAGCTGTATCTGCCGCGCATCAAGGAGCTGCTGGCGCACTTCGCCGGTTTCGGCGACGTTTTTCTTGAAATCGGCTCGCGTCCGCGTCCGGTAGAGGCGCAGATCGCGCCGATTCCGGGCCTGTCCGCACCGGCGGCGCCGGCCGAACCGCTGGTGCCGTTCGCCGGCAACATGGATTCGCACTACACCTTCGCCAACTTCGTGGAAGGCCGCAGCAACCAGCTGGGTCTGGCTGCGGCGTTCCAGGCGGCGCAGAAGCCGGGCGACCGCGCCCACAACCCGTTGCTGCTCTACGGCGGGACCGGCCTGGGCAAGACCCACCTGATGTTCGCGGCCGGCAATGCGATGCGTCAGGCCAATCCGGCGGCCAAGGTGCTGTACCTGCGTTCGGAACAGTTCTTCAGCGCGATGATCCGTGCGCTGCAGGAAAAAACCATGGACCAGTTCAAGCGCCAGTTCCAGCAGGTGGACGCGCTGCTGATCGATGACATCCAGTTCTTCGCCGGCAAGGACCGTACCCAGGAAGAGTTCTTCCACACGTTCAACGCCCTGTTCGACGGCAAGCAGCAGATCATCCTGACCTGCGACCGGTACCCGCGCGAAGTCGAGGGCCTGGAAGCACGGCTGAAGTCGCGCCTGGCCTGGGGCCTGTCGGTGGCGATCGAGCCGCCGGACTTCGAGACGCGTGCAGCGATCGTGCTGGCCAAGGCCCGCGAGCGTGGCACCGATATCCCCGACGATGTGGCGTTTCTGATTGCCAAGAAGATGCGCTCCAATGTCCGCGACCTCGAAGGTGCGTTGAATACCCTGGCCGCACGCGCCAACTTCACCGGCCGTGCGATCACCACTGATTTCGCCCAGGAAACCCTGCGCGACCTGCTTCGCGCCCAGCAGCAGGCGATCAGCATTCCCAACATCCAGAAAACCGTGGCCGACTACTACGGGCTGCAGATCAAGGATCTGCTGTCCAAGCGTCGGACCCGGTCGCTGGCCCGGCCCCGTCAGGTTGCCATGGCCCTGACCAAGGAACTGACCGAGCACAGCCTGCCGGAAATCGGCGACGCCTTTGCCGGCCGGGACCACACCACGGTGCTGCATGCCTGCCGGCAGATCCGGACGTTGATGGAAGCGGACGGCAAGTTGCGGGAAGACTGGGACAAGCTGATCCGGAAGTTGAGCGAATGATGCATGTACGCCGCTAAGGCGTCATCGCATAAAACGGTGCAGAATCCGGTAGTAAGCGCGGGATAGGTTGTGGATAAAAAAGCCGCTCGATTCGGCGGTAAAGTTATCCACACCTTTCCCCACCCCTTGGGGGCTAGTAATGCAGAGGGTTTCGAGGTCAAAAACCCTATTGTTTACAAAGGCTTAGTCGTGTTTTCCCGCGATTCTGGCCCTACCAGCACCACCAAGCTTTTGATTTATTCCACATTTTTTTAAAGCATAGGGGCACGGAACCACATGCGTTTCACACTGCAGCGCGAAGCCTTTCTCAAGCCGTTGGCACAAGTCGTCAACGTGGTCGAACGCCGCCAGACCCTGCCGGTTCTGGCTAATTTCCTGGTTCAGGTCCAGAACGGACAGCTCTCGCTGACGGGTACGGACCTGGAAGTGGAAATGGTGTCGCGGATCGCGGTGGAAGATGCCCAGGACGGCGAGACCACCATCCCCGCCCGCAAGTTGTTCGAGATCATCCGCGCCCTGCCCGACGGCAGCCGGATCACCGTCTCGCAGACCGGTGACAAGATCACCGTGCAGGCCGGGCGCAGCCGCTTCACCCTGGCAACGCTGCCGGCCAACGACTTCCCGTCTGTCGACGAAGTCGAAGCGACCGAACGCGTGGCCATCGGCGAAGCGACCCTGAAGGAACTGATCGAACGCACCGCGTTCGCGATGGCCCAGCAGGACGTGCGGTACTACCTCAACGGCCTGCTGTTCGACCTGCGTGGCGATGCCCTGCGTACCGTGGCGACCGACGGTCACCGCCTGGCGCTGTGCGAAACCGAGCTGGAAAAAGCCAGCGGCGCCAAGCGTCAGATCATCGTGCCGCGCAAGGGCGTGACCGAGCTGCAGCGTCTGCTGGAAAGCGGCGATCGTGAGATCGAGCTGGAAGTCGGCCGCAGCCACGTTCGCGTCAAGCGCGACGATGTGACCTTCACCTCCAAGCTGATCGACGGCCGGTTCCCGGATTACGAGGCTGTGATTCCGATCGGTGCCGACCGCGAAGTGAAGGTGGATCGCGAAGCCCTGCGTGCCTCGCTGCAGCGCGCTGCGATTCTGTCCAACGAGAAGTACCGCGGCATCCGCGTGGAAGTCTCGCCGGGCAACCTGAAAATCAGCGCGCACAACCCGGAGCAGGAAGAAGCCCAGGAAGAGATCGAGGCCGATACCACGGTCAGCGATCTGGCCATTGGCTTCAACGTGAACTACCTGCTGGACGCGTTGTCCGCACTGCGCGACGAGCACGTCGTGATCCAGCTACGCGATTCGAACTCCTCTGCCCTGGTCCGTGAGGCCAGCAGCGAGAAGTCACGTCACGTGGTGATGCCGCTGCGTCTGTGACCTGCGACGTGTAGGTTCCACGTGGAACCGAGTGGTTCTGAGAAGCCCGGCATTGCCGGGTTTCTTTTTGGGCGAGAGAACGATGTTCCACGTGGAGCATTATTTTTGCGCGGTGCGTTTGTGGCGTGGCCGTACCGTTCGGCTGATCCTGTGGCGCATCCGCAACGCTCGCGAGCCGGAGGACACGCAGCGAGCGGGACTTTGGCAACGAGCCCCACGAGGTGGTGACCACGTTTGCTCCGGCCCTTCGGTTGGTGCGGCACGGGACGGGGCCAGAGAGCGAATGGCGACGGACGGCTGCCGCGCGTGTCGATTCTGCATACGTCAGCCGAGCGAACTGCGCCAACTGCACGTCCGCTCCGAAGCGCTGCGGTACCCGGCTTTTGGGCCGCTGGATCACAGCTCTATGCTTTTAAAAACTGTATATAAATCTAAAGCTTGGTGGTGGTGGTAGGGCCAGATTTGGTTGAAAAGTAGGTTAAGTGGTTGGTTTTAAAGAGGAATATAGGCCTGAAACCCCCGGTAAAACAGGGTCTGAGCCTGGGGGTGATCCTGTGGGTATCTTTCGAGGCCGTTCAAGAGGCCCTTTTTATCCACAGATTGCCCATAGGCTGTGCATAAGCCATACAGAGCGGGTGTGGACAGTCTCGTTTGGGTCTGCGCGAGCTGCTCGGGTACGCTTCGGCGATTCGACCTCACGTCCAGATTTCAAAAAAAAACAGGGGACCGGCCGGGTCCTGGCTCGCAAGGCGGGCAAAAAACGGTGCGAATTCGTTGAAATCTGCAGTACCTCAGTGCTGCGTACGGCGCAGATTTGAAAAAATTCAGGCCCCTCCAGCTGGCCATGCGGCGGGAAACGGAGGTTTCACGTGGCGGTGCTGGCCGCGGCGCTGACGTCGGCGGCGAACATCGCGCTTGTCTGGCCCGATGATCGTTGGCGCACCCGAAATGCACGCATGGCAGACCGAGCCGCCATCGCGCTGAACACCGGGACGCACCGACCGGCTCCTTCCGCCCTCGGCGAATGGTCAGGTCGACAACCGGCGCGCGGAGCATCCGGCCACGTGGAACCTGGGCAATGCAGTAAGCTGATCGATTCCCCCTACCCGTCTGCCGCCCCGTGCGGCGTTGATCGTCCGCATGCACATCCGCCGCTTGACCCTGCACCAGGTTCGCCGCTTCGATACCGTCGAACTGGCACCGCAACCGGGCATCAACCTGATCACCGGTGACAATGGCGCCGGCAAGACCAGTGTCCTGGAGGCGCTGCACGTCATGGCGTATGGGCGCAGTTTTCGCGGCCGTGTCCGGGATGGCCTGGTACGCCAGGGCCGGGAGGCGCTGGATGTGTTCGTGGAATGGGATGAGCAGCGCGAAGGTGCCGACACCCCGACCCGTCGCAAGGCCGGGCTTCGCCACAGCGGCCAGGAATGGAAAGGCCGACTGGACGGGGAAGACGTCGCTCAGCTCGGGACGCTGTGCGCCGCACTGGCGGTCGTCACCTTCGAGCCCGGTAGCCATGCCTTGGTCAGCGGCGGCGGCGAACCGCGTCGCCGGTTCCTTGATTGGGGTTTGTTCCACGTGGAACCAGACTTCATGGGTCTGTGGCGGCGGTACTCGCGGGCCCTGAAACAGCGCAATGCCCTGCTCAAGCAAGGAGGGCACCCGAACGCGCTCGATGCGTGGGACCGGGAACTCGCCGAGGCCGGCGAACCGCTGACCACCCGCCGCCAGCATTACCTGGAACGGCTACAGGAACGGACCGTGGAACTGGCCGCCGTACTGGCGCCCAATCTGGGGATCCAGTCGCTGAGTTTGAGCCCAGGGTGGCGCAAGCAGGAGGTTTCGCTCTCCGACGCCCTGCTGCTGGCCCGGGAACGTGACCGCATGGCCGGCTATACGTCGGTCGGTCCGCACCGGGCCGACTGGAGCGTCGGATTTGAGACCATTCCGGGCCGGGATGCACTGTCGCGCGGCCAAGCCAAGCTGACCGCCCTCACCTGCCTGCTGGCGCAGGCCGAGGACTATGCCGAGCAGCGCGGCGAATGGCCGGTGATCGCCCTGGACGATCTGTCGTCCGAGTTGGATCGCCATCACCAGGCGCGGGTGCTGGAACGGCTCAAGGCCGGCCCGGCACAGATCTTCATCACCGCCACCGAGGTGCCGGCGGCGCTGGTGGACGCGACAGATATCACCCGGTTCCACGTGGAACATGGACAGGTCCTGCCTGTGCCATAGTGGTCCCCCAGGGGCCACAGTGCCCGGCTGGTATAATTGCTGTTGCAACCCCTTATTACTCGGCGCCCCGCCTCACGGCGGCGGACCGACCTGCGGAGCCTACGGCAAGCGCAATGACTGAAGAACAGAACATCCCCGCAAACAGCGGCAACTACGACGCCAACAGCATCACCGCCCTGGAAGGCCTCGAGGCTGTCCGCAAGCGTCCTGGTATGTACATCGGCGACGTCCATGACGGCACCGGTCTGCACCACATGGTGTTCGAGGTCGTCGACAACTCCATCGACGAAGCCTTGGCCGGCCACGCCGACCATGTGTCGGTGATGATCCACGCCGATGGCTCGGTCTCGGTGTCGGACAACGGGCGCGGCATCCCGACCGGCAAGCACGAGCAGATGAGCAAGAAGCTCGATCGCGAAGTCTCTGCAGCCGAAGTCGTGATGACGGTGCTGCATGCCGGCGGCAAGTTCGATGACAACAGCTACAAGGTCTCTGGCGGTCTGCACGGCGTGGGTGTCAGCGTGGTCAACGCGCTCTCGCAGAAGCTGCTGCTGGATATCTACCAGGGCGGCTTCCACTACCAGCAGGAATTCGCTGACGGTGCCGCCGTCAATTCGCTGAAGCAGGTCGAAGCCAGCACCAAGCGCGGTACGACCCTGCGTTTCTGGCCGTCGGTGAAGGCGTTCCACGACAACGTGGAGTTCCACTACGACATCCTGGCCCGCCGCCTGCGCGAGCTGTCCTTCCTCAATTCCGGCGTCAAGATCGTGCTGGTCGACGAGCGCGGCGATGGCCGCCGCGACGACTTCCATTACGAAGGCGGCATCCGCAGCTTCGTGGAGCATCTGGCGCAGTTGAAGACGCCGCTGCACCCGAACGTGATCTCGGTGACCGGCGAATCCAACGGCATCGTCGTGGACGTGGCGCTGCAGTGGACCGATTCCTATCAGGAAACGATGTACTGCTTCACCAACAACATTCCGCAGAAGGACGGCGGTACCCATCTGGCCGGCTTCCGCGGCGCGCTGACCCGTGTGCTCAATAACTACATCGAGCAGAACGGCATCGCCAAGCAGGCCAAGATCAACCTGACCGGCGATGACATGCGCGAAGGCATGATCGCGGTGCTGTCGGTGAAGGTTCCTGACCCGAGCTTCTCCAGCCAGACCAAGGAAAAGCTGGTCAGCTCGGACGTGCGCCCCGCCGTGGAAAGTGCCTTCGGTGCGCGGCTGGAAGAATTCCTGCAGGAAAACCCGAACGAAGCCAAGGCGATCGCCGGCAAGATCGTGGACGCGGCGCGTGCACGTGAGGCCGCCCGCAAGGCGCGCGATCTGACCCGTCGCAAGGGCGCGCTGGATATCGCCGGCCTGCCGGGCAAGCTGGCTGACTGCCAGGAAAAGGATCCGGCGCTGTCCGAACTGTTCATCGTCGAGGGTGACTCGGCAGGTGGTTCGGCCAAGCAGGGCCGCAACCGCAAGAACCAGGCGGTGCTGCCACTGCGCGGCAAGATCCTCAACGTGGAACGTGCCCGCTTCGACCGCATGCTCGCCTCGGACCAGGTCGGGACGCTGATCACCGCGCTGGGCACCGGCATCGGCCGGGACGAGTACAACCCGGACAAGCTGCGCTACCACCGCATCATCATCATGACCGATGCCGACGTCGACGGCGCGCATATCCGTACGCTGCTGTTGACCTTCTTCTACCGTCAGATGCCGGAGCTGATCGAGCGCGGCCATATCTACATCGGCCTGCCCCCGCTGTACAAGATCAAGCAGGGCAAGCAGGAGCTGTACCTGAAGGATGATCCGGCGCTGGACGCGTATCTGGCCAGCAGTGCGGTGGAGAACGCGTCGTTGATCCCGGCCGAAAGCGAGCCGGGTATCGAAGGCGTAGCGCTGGAGAAGCTGTTGCTCTCCTATGCTTCGGCGCAGGAAACCATTGCGCGCAACGGCCATCGCTATGATCGCCAGGTGCTCGAAGCACTGATCGATTTCACGCCGATGGATCTGGAGCACCTGCGCAAGGCCGGCGCCGACGAAGGCCTCGCCGCACTGGCGACCCGCCTCAACCAGGGCAGCCTGGGTTCCCCGCGCTACACGCTGGAACTGCAGGAACCCACCGACGAGCGTCCGGCCGCCGTGCTGGTCACGCGTCGCCACATGGGCGAGCAGATGATCCAGGTGCTGCCGCTGGCCGCGTTCGAGACCGGCGAGCTGCGTGCGTTGCACCAGTCCTCGCTGCTGCTGCATGGCCTGGTCCGCGCCGGTGCCAAGATCAGCCGCGGTGCGAAGTCGGCCGAGGTGGCCAGCTTCGCCGAAGCACGCAACTGGCTGCTGGATGAAGCCAAGAAGGGCCGCCAGATCCAGCGATTCAAGGGTCTGGGTGAAATGAATCCCGAGCAGCTCTGGGACACCACGGTCAATCCCGACACACGACGCCTGCTCCAGGTGCGGATCGAGGATGCCGTGGCCGCCGACCAGATCTTCAGCACGCTGATGGGCGACGTGGTCGAGCCGCGCCGCGACTTCATCGAAGACAACGCGCTGAAGGTCGCCAACCTGGATATCTGACACAATCGGGGACGGGCCGGCCGGGTGCGACCTGCACCCTGGCCGGCCATCGCCCCCCGATGCCAGGAATCCGATGTCCGCTACCCCCCCGGCGTCCATGACGCCTCCGCTGCCCCCTGCCGTTCCGTCATTGCCGCGCAAGCCGGGTTCCCCGCTCGCGGGCTTCTTCATCGACCTGGGCATTGTCGTGCTGGTGCTGCTGTCGCTGAGCCTGATCAGCGGCTTGGTCTGGGGGCTGTACCGCGGGGCGATCGTTGGCTACCAGGCCGCTCGCGACGGTGCGGATGCTTCGGCCGTTGCCGGTCTTGCCCAGCAATTGGGCCAACCCGGGGCGCTGGCCCAGATCCTGATGGCGCTCGTTGCCACCGGTGGTGCCGCGCTGGTGCTGTATTTCTTCCGTCGCCGGGCCACGCCCGCCGAACGTACGCTGTCCTTCCAGGCGGCACGCCGCCCCTCGACATGGGGGTGGACGCTGCTGGTCGCCACCGGTGTGATCATCGGCAGCAATCTGATCGCATGGCTGGCCAAGCAGGGCGGCATCGAACCGGTGCCGACCAACCTGGCCCTGATGGAACAGGCGATCACGCGCTTCCCCTGGTTCCTCGCGCTGTTTGCCGTGGTGCTCGCGCCGGCCTATGAAGAGCTGCTGTTCCGCCGTGTCCTGTTCGGTCGCCTGTGGCAGGCCGGTCGCCCGGTGTTGGGCATCGTCCTGAGCAGCCTGGCGTTCGCCCTGGTACATGAAATCCCCGGCACCAGTGCCAACGGCCCGTGGGAAATCGCACAGCTATGGCTCGTCTATGGCGGCATGGGCGCGGCCTTCGCCTGGCTCTACCAACGCACCGGAACCTTGTGGGCGCCGATCGCCGCGCATGCCTTGAACAACGGCATTGCCCTGGTCGCGCTGATGTTTCTGGGCCTCCATTGATCGATCACGCGGCTTGACGAAAATTTACGTGGCCGCGTTCCACACTGCGCACATGAACACGGGGGATCGCACATGAAACCAGTGCTGTTGGGAATTGCCGTCGCCATGCTGGTGAGCGCGTGCGCCACCACGACCTCACCCACCGGCCGCCGCCAGATGGTCGGCGGTGTTTCGCAGGCGGAACTGGACCAGCTGGGCGCGCAGGCGTTCACCGAGACCAAGTCCAAGGGAACCCTCAGCAAGGACCCGAAGCAGACCGCCTACGTGCAGTGCGTGGTCAATGCGCTGGTCGCCCAGTTGCCGCCACAGTACCGTGGCGTACGGTGGGAGACGGCGTTGATGGTCGACAAGGAGCCCAACGCGTTCGCCCTGCCCGGTGGCAAAGTCGGGGTCAATACCGGCATCTTCACGGTCGCCAAAAACCAGGATCAGCTGGCCGCGGTGATCGGTCACGAGATCGGGCACGTCATCTCCCGCCACCACGAAGAGCGCATCACCCGCCAGATGGGCGCGCAGACCGGCCTGTCGGTGCTCGGGGCACTTGCCGGTGCGGCCTACGGTGAGGGTGCGGCCAGTACGGTCAGCCAGCTCGGCGGCGCCGGCGCCCAAGCCGCGTTCCTGCTGCCCGGCTCGCGGACGCAGGAAAGCGAGGCCGATATCGTGGGTCAGCGGCTGATGGCCGAGGCCGGTTTCAACCCCGCCCAGGCAGTGGATCTGTGGCAGAACATGATGGCCGCCAGTGGGGGTCGCTCGCCCCAATGGCTGTCCACCCACCCCGATCCTGCCAACCGTATCCGTGAACTTCAGCGAGACGCGCCGTCCCTGAGTGGTGTATACCAACAAGCCCAGGCGGCCGGGCGCAGGCCAAAGTGCGGTTGACGCGTCCGGATACGAGTCAAAGATGCTGTATTGCAGCATCGGAAACGATTTCTCACGCCATCAGTTTCTGATACGTTTGGCGGCTCAGATTTTTCTGACAGTCCGTTTTGATGCCGCTGCGGCGGTTCGATCGAGGTGAAAGATGATTTTCAGCAACCACAAGCAAGCCGTCCTTTCCGTCCTCATCGCGACCGCTGTAAGTGGCGCCATGATCACCGATGCCTTCGCCCAGGCCCGCTCGTCGGAGCGTGGCGCGCGTGGCGGGAAGAAGCAGGCCAAGGCCGAAGTGCTCTACCCGCAGGCGACCCGCCAGGAGCCGGAGCAGAAGTCCTCGGCCAAGGTCGGTCCGAAGCTGCAGAAAATGATTGACAGCTACAACGACCAGAAGTTCCCGGAGACGCGCGCGCAGGCCGACGAAATCCTGGCCAATCCCGCTGCCAACGCCTACGACAAGTCGCTCGCCGCGCAGCTCGCCTCGCAGGCGGCCTACCAGCTTGATGACGTCGCCGCTGCCAAGAAGTACCTCGAGCAGGTGCTGCAGCTCGGTGGCCTGGACAACAACGGCCACTACCAGTCGATGCTGATGCTGGGTCAGCTGCAGCTGCAGGACGACCAGATCAACGAAGGCCTGGCGACGCTGGACAAGTACTTCGCCGAGACCAAGTCGAACAAGCCCGAAGAGCTGATCGCCAAGGGCCAGGCGCTGTACCAGGCCGAGCGCTACGCCGAGGCCATCCCGGTGCTGCAGCAGGCCATCGCCGGCTCGCCCGAGCCGAAGGACAACTGGAACCAGTTGCTGATGGCTGCCATGGCCGAAGCCGGCCAGACCGGTGAAGCGGTCAAGCAGGCCGAAGCGCTGGCGGCCAAGAACCCGAACGACAAGAAGGTGCAGTTGAACCTGGCCAGCATGTACATGCAGGCCGACCAGATGGACCAGGCTGGCGCTGTCATGGCCAAGCTGTACGCCGCCGGCCAGCTGACCGACGAGCGCGAGTACAAGCAGCTGTACTCGATCTACGCCAACAGCGAGAACAAAGAAAAGGACGTCATTGCCGTTATCAATGATGGCCTGCAGAAAAACATCCTGAAGCCGGATTATCAGGTATACCTGGCACTGGCCCAGGCGTACTACTACTCCGACCCACAGCAGACGGACAAGGCGATCGAGGCGTGGCAGAAGGCTGCCCCGCTTTCCAAGGATGGCGAGACCTACCTGAATCTGGCACGCGTGCTGCATTCGGAAGGTCGCATTCCGGAGGCCAAGCAGGCCGCCCAGCAAGCGCTGGCGAAGGGTGTGAAGAACCAGGCGGATGCCAAGAAAATCATCAACCTGAAGTAAGTAGGAATAACGCCTGAACGCCTGCATAAGTGATGCGCAGGCGCTCAGGATTGGTATAAGCTTGGAGGTTCCTGCGGTGTCATGCACCGCTGATCATGGGCTACCTGTCCCCGGGTATCCCGGCCCCACTAATGAGCTCTTGGCGCATGACGGAACAACTAGTCGTTCACAGGTACGAACAACGCGATGACACCGGCCTCTCCTGGCCGCGTATCGTGGGTATCGCTTTTGTAATCGCACTGCATCTCGCCGCCTTCATGATGCTTCTGATCCCGGCTGTGGCTCCCAAGGCCGTGGCGGAGAAAGAACGCAACATCATGGTGACCCTGGTCGACGCTCCGCCGCCGCCACCACCGCCGCCGCCGCCGCCGCCGCCGGATGACACCCCGCCGCCGCCGGTCAAGAACCTGTCGCCGCCGAAGCCGTCCCCGGTTCCGCCGCCGCCGCAGGCTCCTGTGGTCGATATCCCGGACCCGCGTCCGACCGACATCGTCACACCGCCTTCGCCGCCGTCGCCGCCGCAGCCGCCGAGCACCATTGAGGCAAGCGTCGACATCTCGTCGAAGAACATGAACCCCCCGCGTTACCCGCCGGCCGCGTTCCGTGCTGGTATCCAGGGTGAAGTCATCCTGATCATTGACGTCGATGCCAATGGCAACGTCACCAATGTGTCGGTCGAGAAGTCCAGCCGTAACCGTGACCTCGATCGCGCCGCCATGGACGCAGCTCGCAAGTGGAGCTTCCGTTCCGCGGAATCGGGCGGGAAGAAGGTCGCAGGTCGCGTTCGCGTCCCGGTCAACTTTGCGCTGAACTGATAGTGGCCGGTGGCCCGCCGGCCACCGCCCCTAGCGGTTATTTCTAGCAATACCCTTTATCACCACACACAACAAAGGTAAGCGTCATGCTGCAGGAACTTTTCATCGCCGCTGCTGCCGGGGGCAACTCCAACGCCCTGTCGCAGATGGGCTTCGAGCACCTGATCCACGAGATGACCACCCAGCCGGGTGACTTCGCCGTCTCCTGGGTCGTGCTGCTGACCCTGATCATCATGTCGGCCATGTCCTGGTACTGGACCGTCATCAACATCTTCCGCGCCACCCGTCTGAAGGCTGCTGCCGACAAGGTCGTGAGCCTGTTCTGGGATACCCCGAACGCCCAGGACGCCATCCGTGCGATGGAAGAACAGCCGGCTTCGGAGCCCTTCTCCAAGATCGCTCTGGACGCTGCACAGGCTGCTGCGCACCACCAGCGTTCGGAAGGCGGCACCTCGGGTGGCCTGGGTGAGAACCTGAGCCGTTCGGAGTTCGTCGATCGCGCCCTGCGTCAGGCCGTGACCCGCGAAAGCAACAACCTGCAGTCGGGCATGACCCTGCTGGCCACCGTCGGCGCAACCGCTCCGTTCGTGGGTCTGCTGGGTACCGTGTGGGGCATCTACGGCGCGCTGATCAAGATCGGTGCCACCGGTTCCGCCTCGATCGACGCCGTTGCCGGCCCGGTGGGTGAAGCACTGATCATGACCGCCATCGGTCTGTTCGTGGCTATCCCGGCCGTGTTCGCCTTCAACTTCTTCAGCAAGATCAACAGCGCCACGATCAGCAAGTTCGATACGTTCGCTCACGACCTGCACGACTTCTTCGCCACCGGTTCGCGCGTTCGCTAATAGCGACGCGCGTCACCCAGCGAGAACGTAGTCAACACGATCTAGACGGAGCCCGTTATGGCTTTCAGTAGTGGTAACAGCGGCGGCCCCATGGCCGACATCAACGTTACGCCCCTCGTGGACGTGATGCTGGTGCTGCTGATCATCTTCATCATCACGGCGCCCCTGATGTCCCACAAGGTCAAGGTGGATCTGCCTGAGGCCAACCTGGTGCAGAATCCGGAAGACGCTGAAAAGCGGGCGAGCCCGATCACCTTGGCAGTCAAGGAAGACGGCTCGATCTACTGGAACGACGAGGAAATCGACAAGCAGACTCTTGAGTCGCGCTTGGCGACCGCCGCCCAGCAGACCCCGCAGCCGCCCCTCAACCTGCGTGGTGATCGCACCACCAAGATGCGCGTCATCAATGAGATGACGAAGGTCGCGCAGGAACAGGGCATGCTCGACGTGGGCTTCGTCGCCACCAAAGTAAAGGGGCAGTAAGCCATGGCGTTCAGTACTGGTGGTAACAAAGGCCCCATGGCCGACATCAACGTCACGCCCCTGGTGGACGTGATGCTGGTGCTGCTGATCATCTTCATCGTCACCGCGCCGATCATGACGTACCCGATCGCCGTTGACCTGCCGCAGCGCGTGCTCAACCCACCGCCGGTGACGGTCGAACCGCCGCCGCCGATCGAGCTGAAGGTGGACGCCAGCAACCAGGTGTCGTGGAACAACAGCCCCGTGGCTGTGGGCGAACTGCAGCAGCGTATGGAACAGGAAGTGCAGCGCGATCCGACCAACCAGCCGGAACTGCGCATCGATGCCAGCCCGGACTCCGAGTACGACGTGATGGCCAAGGTGTTGGCTGCCGCGAAGAATGCTCAGATGAAGAAGATCGGCTTCGTACAGCAGTAATACGCAAGACGCAGTCATGACGCGACTGGAAAACGCCCCTGGAAACAGGGGCGTTTTTTTTGTGCCGCCGGCCGTGGATACGCGCCAGCGCCACGCTGCCCGCTATCATCCGGCCATGCTCGCAACCTTCGACATCTTCGGGGACTGGCTCGATGCCATCCCCCACCTGCGCCCCCTGATGGTGGCGGCCTACATTCTCTATCTGCTGTGGCTGACCGGCTGGATCATGCTGCAGAAGCGCGAGCCGGTCGCCACGCTGAGCTGGATCCTGTCGCTGGCCGCCCTGCCCTACCTTGGCCTGTTCATCTACTACCTGCTCGGCCCGCAGAAGGTGAAGCGGCAGCGCCTGCGCCGTGGTCGTTCGCGCTCGGGGATGGAGCATTACAGCAGCGTCTGCCCACCGGATGCGGACTGCACCGAGCTGGCCAAGATCGCCCAGGCCACCACCGGGCTCTCACCGAGCTCGGCCACCGAGGTGGAGTGGCTGGTCGATGGCGCGGCCACCTACAGCGCACTGCTTGCCGCGGTGGCCACGGCCAAGGACCACTTGCACCTTGAGTACTACATCTTCAATCCGGACCACGCCGGCACCGCGCTGCGCGATGCGCTGACCGAGCGTGCGGCCGCCGGCGTGCGCGTGCGCCTGCTGCTCGATGCGGTCGGCTCGTCGTCCATCCGCAAGCGCTTCCTGCAGCCGCTGCTGGATGCAGGCGCCGAAGTCGTCTGGTTCCACCCGCGACAGCTGCTCAAACCGTTCAAGCGGCCCTGGTTGAACCTGCGCACGCACCGCAAGCTCGTCATCATCGATGGCCTGCAGGCCTTCACCGGCGGCATCAACATCACCGATGAGGAAGATGAGAGCGTCCGCCCGGATGCGTATCGCGACCTGCACATGCGGCTGCGGGGCCACGTGGTGCGCAGCCTGCAGCTGGTCTTCATCGAGGATTGGATCTACGCCACCGGCCAGGAGCCGGCGCGCTTCAACATCGCCCAGCTGTGGCCGGAAACCATGCCCAGCCGCAGCGAGGGCAGCATCAATGCGCAGGTGCTGGTCTCCGGTCCGGATTCGTCGTGGGAGACCATCCACCGGCTGCACGTGGCGGCGATCCACGAAGCGAAGGAGCGCGTCTGGCTGGTGACGCCCTACTTCGTGCCCGGCGAGGCCGCGCGCATGGCACTGACCTCGGCCGCACTCGGTGGCCTGGACGTGCGCCTGCTGGTGCCCAAGATGAGCGACTCCTGGTTCGTCACCCAGGCCGCGCGCTCCTATTTCGACGAGCTGCTGCAGGCCGGGGTCAAGATCTACGAGTACGGCCCACGCATGCTGCACACCAAGGCCTTCATCGCCGATGACGACGTGTGCATCGTCGGCAGTGCCAACTTCGATCACCGCAGCTTCCGGCTCAACTTCGAGCTCTCGATGATGATCAGCGACACCGGCCGCGTTGCGGCGCTGGCCGAGATCCTGCTGGCCGAATACAGCAGCGCCGCGCCGGTCTACAACGACCGCCAGCGTTCGCTGTGGCGGCACCGTGTGCCCGAGGCGTTCGCCCGCCTGGCCTCGCCGCTGCTGTAGCCACTGCTCCCCGTGGAACCGCACCCGGCGCCAGCGCTACACTGGCCCGGTCAATCGGGGAGAACGACATGTACTGGCTGTTTCTGCTGTTCGCGCTGGCCTGTTTCGGCATGGCGCTCAAGACCCCCCACATGGGGCTGATGGCGCTGTCGCTGCTGGGCACCCTGGTGTTCCTGCTGGCGTGGGTCCGCGGCCTCTACGTGGCCCGCTTCGGCGATGTGCAGCCCACCCGCGCGGCCATCACCGATCCCAACGAACTCCGTCGGCTGCGGGAGCTCGCCCTCCAGGCGCGCACCCCGGCTGCTCAGGGTGAATCCGACCCCTCGTAGTGCCATGACCCAACTCAGCGTCAACGTGAACAAGATCGCCGTCCTGCGCAACTCGCGCGGCGGCACCGACCCGGACGTGCTGCAGGCCGCCCGTGCATGCCTGGATGCCGGCGCGCATGGGATCACCGTGCACCCGCGCCCGGACCGACGCCACATCCGCGCCGAGGACGTTCTCGCGTTGTCCGCGCTGACGGCCGAGCGCGGCGTGGAGTTCAACATCGAGGGCAACCCGTTCGCGCCCCCGCGTGAGGGCTATCCCGGGCTGCTGCCGCTGTGCGCGCAGACCCGCCCCGCCCAGGCCACCCTGGTGCCCGATGGCGACGGCCAACTGACCTCCGACCATGGCGTCGACTTCGCCCGGGATGCCGAGCGGCTGCGACCGCTGATCGCCGAGTTGAAGTCGTATGGGTGCCGGGTCAGCCTGTTCGTGGACGCGGGCAATGCCGACCTCGCCCAGGCCGCCGAGATCGGGGCCGACCGCGTGGAGCTCTACACCGGCCCCTACGCCGAGGCGCATGCCGCCGGCGATGCCACCGCCATGCTGGCGGTGTTCGCCGATGCCGCCCGCCGCGCCCAGGCGGCCGGCCTGGGCGTCAACGCCGGCCACGACCTGTCGCAGGACAACCTGGCCGATTTCCTGCGGACCGTGCCGGACGTGCTGGAAGTCTCGATCGGCCATGCGCTGATCAGCGAGGCGCTGTATGACGGGCTGGATGCCACGGTGAAGGGCTATCTGCGGCTGCTGTGATGCGGCGCGTAGCCCTGCCGCGTAAGGGGCGCCCGGCATCAGGTAGCGCCGACCGTTGGTCGGCTCAGCCGCCCGTGACGTGGCACCGCAGGCACGCGCTCTGGCCCTGTGGATAAATTGGGGGATCAAATCGGTCTCCACCTCCGCCGACCCTTACCCGGCGCGGGTTTCACTTCTCTTTACGCCTGTGGTTAGTAATACTACTAACCATGGATATCCCCTATCCCCGCCGTTCCGACGCCACCACGTCTCATTCCCTGAGACCTCCCGGCGATAGCCTTTGACGATGGGTATTGCGATCAAAGGCCGGGGCTCCCGCACGCACCTGGCGGGCCGTTTCGAGGTCACCGTCAGCGAAGCGATGGACGACGGCTGGGCGCCGGACGAGAGCGAGGAGTTCGCCGCGCCGCGTCTGCGCACGGAAGTGCGCGCCGAGACCGCCCGTAGCATCATCAGCCGCAACAAGTCGCCGGACGTCGGCTTCAGCCAGTCGGTCAATCCGTACCGCGGCTGCGAGCATGGGTGCTCGTACTGCTTCGCCCGACCCTCGCACGCCTATCTCAATCTCTCGCCCGGGCTGGACTTCGAGACCAAGCTGTTCGCCAAGACCAATGCGCCGCAGCTGCTGCGCAAGGA
Source organism: Stenotrophomonas sp. TWI377 (assembly GCF_039674525.1). NCBI lineage: Bacteria > Pseudomonadati > Pseudomonadota > Gammaproteobacteria > Lysobacterales > Lysobacteraceae > Stenotrophomonas > Stenotrophomonas sp. TWI377. Next base: position 214,100 of record NZ_JBDJNT010000002.1, on the reverse strand, counting down.
GTTTTCGCGCCCCGGCTACGTGCCGCAGCCGATCGCGCTGGGCATCAACACCGACGCCTACCAGCCGATCGAGCGCAAGCTCAAACTGACCCGCCAGCTGATCGAGGTGATGCTCGAAACGCAGCACCCGTTCTCGTTGATCACCAAGAACGCGCTGGTCGAGCGCGACATCGACCTGCTTGCGCCGCTGGCGGAAAAGCAGCTGGTCAGCGTGCACTTCTCGGTGACCTCGCTGGACCCGCACCTGTCCGCCAAGCTCGAACCGCGTGCCTCTGCGCCGCATGCACGGCTGCGCGCGATGCGTCGCCTGAGCGATGCCGGCATCCCGGTCGGGGTGATGGTCGCGCCGGTGATCCCGTGGATCAACGATGCCGAACTGGAAGCCGTGCTTGAAGCCGCCCACGATGCGGGTGCCTCCACCGCTGGCTACGTGCTGCTGCGCCTGCCGCTGGAAGTGGCGCCGCTGTTCCGCGACTGGCTCGACACCCACCATCCAGACCGCGCCACGCACGTGATGAGCACCATCAACCAGCTGCGCGGTGGCAAGGATTACAACAGCCAATTCGGCACGCGCATGCGCGGTGAAGGGGTCTACGCCGACCTGCTGTCCAACCGCTTCAAGCTGGCCCGCAAGCGCCTGGGCTTCGATGCGCAGCACAGCCACTGGCCGAAACTGGATTGCACCCGCTTCCTGCGGCCGTTGCCGCCGCGGGCGGAGTCACCGCAGGGCTCGTTGTTCTGATCAGCCCCCGATGGACTTTAGGGCGCGCCCGACCAACAATCGGGCCAAGGCACCGCGCCGCGGTGGCCTGACGTCCATATCGGATATCCAGGGGGAACCCCATGTCATCGGCAGCCACCTCGGCCGCATCGAACGCGGCCAACATCGCGATCAACGCTGCCATCACCGCAGCGGTGCAGCAGCAGCGCGACGCGGTGATCGCACACTTCGCCGGCCATCAGGCGTTGTCCCCGCAGAGCGCGATCGCGGCGGACAGCATCGACCCTGCATTGCAGGTAGCGCTGAAGTACTACCGCGACAACGGCGTCATCCGCGACGCGGGCGGTGATCGTCTTTATCTGGATCTGGACGTGTTGGCCGGGCTGAAGGCCAAGGCGAAGCGCACCGGGCGCAATGTGCTGATCACGGTGATGGTGTTGGCCGTGGTTGTGGTTGTCGGTGCTGTGTTGCTGGTGTTGGCGCGCTGACCAATGGGCATCGAGTGCTGGTGTAGTAGTCGCAGCAGACTGCGATAGAGCTGCGCACACAAAGTGAAGCAAGCAACACACGACTACTGGCTGCAGTAGGCGCCGGAAGCATCACTGATCTCCGGCATCGCCGTCGGGACTGCATTTGGCGGGCACGTGGGTGGTTATGCTTCCGCTGCCGCCTTCTATGGCTCAATGTTTACCGCCACTTACAATGACTCTAAAGCAATAGCGACAGCAGGAATAGTTGGGGAGGAAACATGTCGATGAATTCATCTTTTAAATTCAAGTGTCCAGCATGCGGCACAAGAGCACAGCGATTGCCAGCATTTAAATCGCTTGAGAGAGTGCTCGTCGTCAAATGTAGAGGATGTCGATCAATCATTGAATCGGATATAGGCTGGCTCAGGTATATATTACTGGTGTCCTATACATATATATTTGCCGGCCTACTGGGGTCTGCATTCATAATTGGATTGGTTACTGGCAATGTTCTTCAGGTTCTGATCTCAGGCTTATTATTTGCACTCCTGGCACTTCTGCCTGCAATTATTCTTCATTCTCGATTTTTGGTTGTCCAGAAGACGGAGGAAAACGTCAGATCGCTTGATCAGAAGTACGGAAAATATCGAAGGTGATTTCGTCGTCTCTTGGCGAGTTACGCAAAGGTCTAGACCTGGCACTCCATGCTCCGCTGAGTTACTACCGCGACAACGGCGTCATCCGCGACGCGGGCGCTGATCGTCTCTATCTCGATCTGGACGTGCTGGCCGGGTTGAAGGCCAAGGCGAAGCGCACCGGGCGCAATGTGCTGATCACGGTGATGGTGTTGGCGGCGGTAGTGGTGGTCGGTGCTGTGTTGCTGGTGTCGGCGCGCTGATCAATTCCCACCAAATAATTTCTGCGCACTCTGGAAAAGAATCCAGCTCGTCGCAATGAACTTGTCCCCACCCTGCGGCCGGTTGCCCCGATGCGTGTGGGTGAACGACGTCGGTGCGATCAACAGGCTGCCCGTGCGCGGCGCAACCTTGCGGCCCTGGAACAGGAACTCGGTTTCGCCGGCCTCGAAATCGTCATTGAGGTAGAGCGTCCACAGCAGGTGGCGGTGCAGCGTTTCGCCGGCCGGATCGCGTGGGTACAGCTCGCAGTGCCAGTACGGATAGCCGCCCTCGCCCGCCGCATACCATTGCAGATTGATGGCACCGGGCCGCAGGCAGGTGCGGGCCAGGTCGGACAGCGTGGCGTCGTCCATGTCGGGGAAATCCTCGGCGGCCAACCGGCGCGGCTGGCCCTGGCTGTCCTGGATCTGCAACATCAACGGCGAGATCAGGGCCTGTGGATAACGGCGTAGATAAGTCAGCAAACCCTTGAAAACCGCCTGCTGCAGCACTGCTTCGGCCTGCCGCCACTCGGGGCGCCCGCTGATGCGAAGATCCTTGCTGTGCTTGAGTTCCGGGAACACACCGCTGCCCACTTCGCCCGGCTGCAACTGCGCACTGGATCGCATCTGGGCCTGCAGGGCCGCGCAGACCTCGTTGGGGACGGCGTTGTGGATTACTTCGATGAAATCGAGCGGCGCGTCGGCAGTCATGGGGTCATCCGTGGGCACGAATGGCCGATGGTGAACGCTGCCGTGGCCGATGTCACGCCGTTGCCACGTATCAACAGGGCTGACCGGATGGCCAGCCCTGTGTAGCAAATCAACCCGCCGCGCTGTCGTGTTCGCGGTGGTAACGGGTGGCTTCTTCCACTTCATTGCGCGACCCGAGGAACACCGGCACGCGCTGGTGCAGCTGATCGGGCTGGATGTCGAGAATGCGCTTGCGGCCGGTGGTGGCGGCGCCGCCGGCCTGCTCGACCAGCAGGCCCATCGGGTTGGCTTCGTACATCAGGCGCAGCTTGCCGGCCTTGGAGGGATCCTTCGTGTCCCACGGGTAGATGAAGATGCCGCCGCGGGTCAGGATGCGATGCACGTCGGCCACCATGCTGGCGATCCAGCGCATGTTGAAGTTCTTGCCGCGCGCGCCTTCCTTGCCGGCCAGCAGGTCCTGCACGTAGCCCTGCATCGGGGCTTCCCAATGCCGCTGGTTGGACATGTTGATCGCGAATTCCTGGGTGTCCGCCGGGATCTGCATGTCCGGCGTGGTCAGCACGAACTCGCCCTTCTCGCGGTCCAGGGTGAACGCGTGCGTGCCGTGGCCGACGGTGAGCACCATCTGCGTGCTCGGCCCGTAGATGCAGTAGCCGGCCGCGACCTGCGCGGTGCCCGGCTGCAGGAAGCTGGCATCGCTGGGCTGCTCGGTGCCCGGCGGGCAGCGCAGCACCGAGAAGATGGTGCCGACCGACACGTTGACGTCGATGTTGGAGCTGCCATCGAGGGGATCGAACAGCAGCAGGAAGTCACCGCGCGGGTAGGTGTCGGGCACCGGCTGGCAGTGATCCATTTCTTCCGAGGCACAGGCAGCCAGGTGACCGCCCCAGGCGTTGGCTTCCAGCAGGATCTCGTTGCTGATCACGTCCAGCTTCTTCTGCGCCTCGCCCTGCACGTTGCCGGTACCGGCTTCGCCGAGCACACCGCCCAGCGCGCCCTTGCTGACCGCGATGGAGATGCTGGTGCAGGCGCGGGCGACAACAGCGATCAGCTGGCGCAGATCGGCGTTGATGCGGCCGGCATGTTGCTCTTCGATCAGATAGCGGGTCAGCGACGTCTGGGACATGGAATCAGGCGGCCTTCAGAGGAGAAGCGCCTATTGTCGCCCTTCGCCGGAGCCATTACGAGGCGCGGCCGCCGTAACCGTTCCCACCGCGCGCAACGCGCTGCCGGCGCGGCAAAGAAAAACGGCCGCGCAGGGCGGCCGTTCTGCTTCACAGGAGCACTACTGCTCAGCCCTTGCTGACGGTCGCCACGGCCTTGGCCACGTATGCCAGGTTGCCCTGGTTGAGTGCGGCCACGCAGATGCGGCCGGTGCCGACGGCGTAGATCGCGAACTCGTCGCGCAGGCGGTCCACCTGGGCGCGGCTCAGGCCCGAGTACGAGAACATGCCGGCCTGGTCGTTGATGAAGGCGTACTCCGGTGCGCCGGCGGCGACCAGGTTCTCCACCAGACCGTGGCGCAGGGCGTGGATACGCTCACGCATCTCGGTCAGTTCCGCTTCCCACACCTGGCGCAGCTCAACGCTGTTGAGCACGCCGGCCACCAGTGCCGCACCGTGGTTGGACGGGCTGGAGTAGATCGTGCGGATGATGCGCTTGACCTGCGACTGCACGGCCTTGGCCGCGTTCGCGTCCGGGGCGACCACCGACAGCGCGCCAATGCGCTCGCCATACAGCGAGAACGACTTGGAGTACGAGTTGGCGACCACGAAGCTGTCGATGCCGGCCTCGGCGATGATGCGCACGGCGGCGCCGTCTTCGCTGATGCCCTTGTCGAAGCCCTGGTAGGCCATGTCGATGAACGGGAACAGCTGGCGGTCCTTCAACAGCTCGGCCACCTGCTTCCACTGCGCGACGGTGAGGTCGGCACCGGTCGGGTTGTGGCAGCACGCGTGCAGCAGCACCACGGTGCCCGGCTGCAGCTTGCCGAGGTCGGCCAGCATGCCGTCGAAGTCCACGCCATGGGTGGCGGCATCGAAGTAGGTGTAATCGACTACGTCGAAGCCGGCCGCGCCGAACACCGCGCGATGGTTTTCCCAGCTCGGGTTGCTGATGGCGATGGTGGCGTGTGGCAACAGCTTGTGCAGCAGGTCCGCGCCGATGCGCAGCGCACCGCTGCCGCCGATGGTCTGCGAGGTGGCCACGCGACCAGCGGCCAGCAGCGGCGAATCCTTGCCGAAGACCAGCTCGCGGGTGGCCTGGTTGTAGGCCGGCAGACCGTCGATCGGCAGGTAGCCGCGCGGTTTGGCGTCAGTGGCCAGCTGCTGTTCGATCGTGTTCACGGCGCGGAGCAGCGGGATGCGGCCGCTCTCGTCGTAATAGATGCCCACGCCCAGGTTGACCTTGATCGGGCGGCTGTCGGCGTTGTAAGCCTCGGTCAGGCCCAGGATCGGGTCGCCTGGGACCAGTTCCACATTTGCAAAGAAGGACACGGCGGTACTCATTCGGATGACGGAAGGGGGAGGGTGGCGCGACGCGGAGTTGGCGGCAGAATCAGCCAAAACCGACCCATCGTAACAAAGCCCCGCCGAGGGCGCCGAGGCCGTCGTCACGTCGTCTTCCGTACCATGGCGTGCGGCACGCTCATTTACCGAGGATCCCGCCCCGCATGCTCCGTCTTACCCCGCTGGCCCGCCACTGTGCGCTGGCCTCGGCCGTGTTGCTGCCGTCGCTGGCGCAGGCCCAGAACACCCCCGCTCCCGCTGCCTCGATCGAGCGGCTGCCGACGGTCCAGGTCCAGGCCGCCCGCGTGGCGCAGGTGGCCGATATCGATCTGCCGGCCTCGCTGACCACGGTCTGGGTGGACGAGGACCGTACCGGCCCGCTGGCCCAGCTCTCCGAGGCCCTCAACGGCATCCCCGGGGTGGTCGCCCGCGATCGCCAGAACTACGCGCAGGACACCCAGCTCTCGATCCGTGGCTTCGGCGCGCGCTCGACCTTCGGTGTGCGCGGCGTACGCGTGCTGGTGGACGGTGTGCCGGCCACCATGCCCGACGGCCAGGGCCAGCTCTCCCACGCCAGCCTGCTCTCGGCGCAGCGCGTGGAGGTGTTGCGCGGGCCGTTCTCGGCGCTGTACGGCAACTCGTCCGGTGGCGTGGTCCAGGTCTGGAGCGCGGATGGCGCCGAGGGCGACCCGTGGCGCCTGCGGCTGGATACCGGCAGCGACAACACTGTCAGCGCCGGCGCCCAGCTGCGCGGCGTGCAGGGGCCGATCCGCTACAACGTGGCCGCCAACCACTTCCGCACCGATGGTTGGCGCGATCACAGCCAGGCCCGGCGCGAGTCGGTCAACGCCCGGCTGGGCACCGATGTCGGCGGCGGCCAGCTGGATCTGGTCCTGAACTACTTCGATGCGCCCGACGCACAGGATCCGCTCGGCCTCACCCGCGCCCAGGTGCGCGAGAACCCGCGTCAGGCGACCGCGGTGGCTACCCAGTACAACACCCGCAAATCCGTGCGCCAGGCCCAGGCCGGGCTGGTCTTCACCCGAACGGAGGGCGCGCAGACCTGGCGTGCGATGGGCTATGCCGGCCAGCGCAGCGTGGCGCAGTACCTGGCGATCCCACCGGGGCCGCAGGCCAACCCGCTGCACGCCGGCGGGGTGATCGATCTGGACGGGGCCTATGGCGGCCTGGACGCGCGCTGGGCGTGGCACGGTGACTGGGCCGGCCGCCCGTTGGATGTGGTGATCGGTGCCAATGCCGACCGTCAGCAGCAGGATCGCCGCGGTTACGAGAACTTCGTGGGTGATCAGGTCGGTATCAAGGGCCGCCTGCGCCGCGACCAGAGCGACCGGGTCGAGAACGTGGACCAGTTCGCGCAGGCGTGGTGGCAGTGGGCACCGCGCTGGTCGTTGCTGCTCGGTGTGCGCCACAGCACCGTCCGCTTCCGCTCCAACGACCACTACATCACCGCCGGCAATCCGGACGACAGCGGATCGCGTCGCTACGAAGCGACCACGCCGGTGGCCGGCGTGGTGTTCCGCGCCAGCGATGCCTGGCGGCTGTACGCGTCGGCCGGACGTGGCTTCGAAACCCCGACCTTCAACGAGCTGGGCTATCGCGCCGATGGCCAGGCCGGGCTGGCGCTGGATCTCTCGGCCGCCCGCAGCCGCAACCTGGAAGTCGGCAGCAAGTGGCATGGGCGCAGTGGCGCGCAGGTCGAGGCGGCGCTGTTCCGCGCCGATACCGATGACGAGCTGGCCGTGGCGAGCAACAGCGGCGGCCGCAGCACCTACCGCAACATCGGCCGCACGCGCCGGCAGGGCGCGGAGGCCAGCTATGTGCAGCCGCTGGGCGCGCAGGCGGATCTTTCGCTGGCCTACACCTGGATCGAGGCCACCGTGCGTGACCCGTATGCGCTGTGCGCGGCCGCTGGCTGCAACACGGTGACCGCCGGCTCACGCCTGCCAGGTGTACCCAGGCAGCAGTGGAACGCGCGGGTGCAGTACCGCCCGGGCCCGTGGCAGTGGGCCGCCGAGGTGGTGGCCTCCAGCGACACCGTGGTCAACGATCTGGCCACCGACAGCGCGCCGGGCTATGCCCTGTTGAACCTGGAGGTGTCGCGGCGCTGGAGCACCGCGCAGGGCACGCTGCGGGCCTTCGCGCGGATCGACAATGCGCTGGACCAGCGCTACATCGGCTCGGTGATCGTCAACGACGGCAACCAGCGCTTCTTCGAACCCGGCCCGGACCGCCGCTACAACGTGGGCCTGCAGTGGCAGTGGGCGCCCTGACCCAAGGGACTTACCTGGGCCGCTTGGCCGGCACGAAGGGTGAGGTCGGGTCGCTGGCCGGGAACGTCTCTTCCAGCGCCTCGTCCTGGTTGTCGCTGGCGTGTTCCTTGCGCTGGCGGCGCTGGTATTCATCTTCGCGGCGATGATGACCGGCCGGGCCTTTCTCGCCGGCCGCCGAATCCTTGCGGTCGCGCGGGACCGGATCCGGCGTGACCGCCACCGGCAGGTGATCGGGTGCGTCGTCGGGCACGGACATGCCGGCGCCGCGGTCTTCGGCGTCCTGGTTGTCATGTTTGGCGCGCTGCTCGCCGGGGACCGGGGCGGTGGCGTCGCGCAGGGGATCGCGGGGCATGGGAGTTCTCCAGTTGCTGTGCGCCCCACTACAGCGCGCGGCGGGTGAAGTCGCTGCGAATCCCGCCGCATCAACGAATCTGTCACGGCTGGATAACGGCGGCGGGACTATTCCTGCCTGCCCCGCCGCTGTCGGAGTCGTGTCATGCCCCGCCTGGACCGCCGTGCCGCACCCGCGTTGTTCAACGCCTACCTGCAGCCGGAACGGAGCGGGCGCCGTGCGCGCCGCGACCGCGCCGAGGACGCGCAGGCGATCGCACAGGACTACCTGCAGTACATGCGCAGCGATTATGAGCAGCGCCGCAGCCACGGCCGCCGCAGCTGGCGCGACCTGTATCCGGCCTACGCCTTCGCGCTGACCACCCACTACGCGGACTGGCCGCGCGGTGCCGATGACACCGATGGTGAGCTCGCCGAGCACTGGGAACAGATGCGCGGGCAGTCGCGGCTGGGCTGGCACCAGGCCCGCGCCGTGGTCGAAGACGCGTGGCTGGCCCTGGACCACATGCCGGCGGCGGCGGTGAACGGCCTGCTGCAGTAGCCGCGGCGTGCAGCCGGCCTGCACAGCCCGGACACAGGCGTTTCACGTGCTGCGCGGTACAGCTGCCCTCCCTGAAGTGTTGGAGTGGCGCCACCATGGCCCGACCGATCTGGACCGGCACGCTGTCATTCGGGCTGCTCAATGTCCCGGTGTCGCTGATGTCCGGCGAACGCAATGTGGATCTGCACTTCCGGATGCTGGATTCGCGCGACCGCAAACCGATCCGCTTCGAGCGCGTCAACGCGGATACCGGCGAAGAAGTGCCGTGGAAGGATATCGTCAAAGCCTACGAGTACGACAAGGGCAGCTACGTCGTATTGGAAGAAGACGACATCCGCTCGGCCGCGCCGGAAAGTCATGAGGCGGTGGAGGTGGAGACCTTCGTCGATGCCGGCACGATCGATCCGCGCTACTACGAGAAGCCCTACCTGCTGGTGCCCGCCAAGAAAGCCGAGAAAGGCTACGTGCTGCTGCGCGAAACGTTGCGCAGCACCGGCAAGGTCGGCATCGCGCGGGTCGTGGTGCGCACCCGCGAGTACCTGTGCGCGGTGATGCCGCACGGCGACGCGCTGGTACTGATGATCCTGCGCTATCCGCAGGAACTGGTGGACCCGGAAGACTACAAGCTGCCCAGCGGCAGCCTGGCCGAGTACCGGATCAACAGCAAGGAAACGGCCATGGCCGAGCAGCTGATCGAGTCGATGTCCGGCGAGTGGAAGCCGGACGAGTACCACGATGAGTTCCGCGAGCGCCTGCACACGCTGCTGAAGAAGCGGATCAAGGCCAAGGGCGGCACCACCAAGGTGGAGGAAGAGCCGGTCCCGCGCGAGGATGATGCGACCAACGTGGTCGACTTCATGTCGCTGCTGCAGAAAAGCCTGGATGCCAAGAAGCGCACGCCGGCTGCCAAAAAGACAGCGGCGAAGAAGGCCACGGCCAAGGTCGCCAAACCCACGGCGGCCAAAAAGGCGACCAAGACAGCAGGCAAGGCGACCAAGAAAACCACCAAGCGTGCACCCGCGCGCAAAGCCGGGTAAGCCCACGTGTCCCTGCAGGAATATCGCCGCAAACGCCGTTTCGACGGCACCCCCGAGCCGGACGCCGAGCGCCGCGGTGCGCTGGCGCGCCGGCCGATCTTCGTCGTGCAGCTGCACCACGCCAGTTCGCGCCATTATGATTTCCGGCTGGAAGCCGATGGCGTGCTCAAGAGCTGGGCGGTACCCAAAGGCCCCTCGCTGCGCGTCGGTGAAAAACGGCTTGCGGTGGAGGTCGAGGATCACCCGCTGTCCTACGCGACCTTTGCCGGCGACATCCCCAGTGGCCACTACGGCGCCGGGCATGTGGACGTCTACGACCACGGCACCTGGGCCTGCGATGGCGATCCGCTGGAGGCGATCGCGGCCGGCAAGGTGGACTTCGTCCTGCACGGTGAGCGGCTCAAGGGCGGCTGGAAACTGGTGCGCACCGCGATGAAGGGCAAGCAGCATCAGTGGCTGTTGATCAAACGCGATGACGAGGAGGCCAGGGATATGGAGGCTGATGATCTGTTGGAGGCACCGCCCAAGGCAGGCAAGCGCGCAAGCGCGACGAAGGTTGCCGCTGCCAACGCCAGCAAAGCTGCCCCGGCAAGGAAGACCGCGCCGGCCAAGGCCGCGACAGGTAGCCCCGCACGCAAGGCCGAACGCAAGGCCGATGCGCGCTGGTCCAAGCGCGCGCTGGCCCTGCAGGGCGCTCGCACAACGCCCTACCCACATGACTTCAAGCCCCAGCTGACCGATCACCGTGCCACCGCACCGGACGGCGAGCAGTGGCTGCACGAGATCAAATGGGACGGCTATCGCCTGCTGGCCGATGTGCGCGATGGCGTGGTGTCGCTGCGCTCACGCGGCGGGTTGAACTGGACCGACGATTTCCCCGAGGTGGTGCAGGCGATCGAGCGGCTGCCGGTGCGCGATCTGCGCCTGGACGGTGAGCTGGTGGTGCTGGATGCGCAGGGCCGCAGCGACTTCACTGCATTGCAGAAGGTCATCGATGGCACCGCCAAACAGCCGCTGCGCTATGTGGTGTTCGACATGCCCGGCATCGCCGGGGTGGATGTCAGCCGGGTGCCGCTGCTGGCGCGCAAGGCCCTGCTCAAGGACCTGCTGGGCAGCAAGCCGGACACCCTGGCCTACAGCGACCATGTGCGCGACCACGGCCCGGCGGTGTTCGCCGCCAGTGGCGAGGCCGGGTTCGAAGGCATCATCAGCAAGCGGATCGATGCGCCCTACGTCAACGCACGCTCACGCGACTGGATCAAGATCAAGCACGAGAACACCGATGAGTTCCTCATCGTCGGCTATACCGAACCGAAGGGATCGCGCAGCGGTTTCGGCTCGCTGCTGATGGCCAAACCGGAAAAGGGCGGATTGCGTTATGTCGGCCGCGTCGGCACGGGCTTCGACGATGCCGCGCTGCGCGCGCTGACCAAGCAACTGATGCCCCTGACGGTGAAGGACGCGGTGGTGGCGCTGCCCACGCATGTGCCGTTCACCGCGCGCAGCGTGCACTGGGTGACGCCGGTTGTGGTGGCGGAAGTCGCTTTCCGTGGGTGGGCCAAGGAAGGGCTGCTGCGCCAGGCCAGTTTCAAGCGCCTGCGCGAGGATAAACAGCCGAAGGATCTGGGCGCCACAGCTACTGCCGTCTCCCCTACCGTCTCCACTACCGCGGCCTCCGCCACCCCGGCCGGAACGCGCGGGCGAAAGAAGGCAGCTACGGCCGCGCAGGACGAGAGCACCGTGACGATCAGCCATCCCGAGCGCGTGGTGTTCGCCAAGGCGAAGATCACCAAGGGCGAGGTGGCCGACTACTACCGCCGCATGGCGCGCTGGATCCTGCCCGAGGTGGCGCACCGCCCGCTGTCGGTGCTGCGCTGCCCGGACGGGGTGGACAAGCCCTGCTTCTTCCAGAAACACCATGGCACCGGCCTGGGTGGCGCGGTCAAGGCGATCCCGCTGGAGCAGAAGAGCGGGCGCGAAGACTACCTCTACATCGAGGACGTGGAGGGTCTGCTGCAGCTGGTGCAGATGAACACCCTGGAGCTGCATCCTTGGGGCGCCACCGTCGAGGATCCCGAACATCCGGACCGGCTGGTGTTCGATCTGGATCCGGGCGAAGGCGTGAACTGGACGCAGATCAAGGCCGCCGCACGCGATGTGCGCGCGCGTCTGCAGGAAGCCGGGCTGGAGAGTTTCGTCCGGCTCTCCGGCGGCAAGGGCGTGCACGTGGTGGTGCCCTTGCAGCCCAAGGCCGACTGGGCGCAGGCCAAGGACTTCTGCGAGGCGTTTGCGCAGGCCATGGCCACCCAGGCACCGGAGCGCTATGTGGCGACGATGAGCAAGGCAAAGCGCGACGGGGTGATCTTCATCGACTGGCTGCGCAATGCGCGCGGCGCCACCAGCGTGAGCTCGTGGTCGCTGCGGGCGCGACCGGGTGCCGGCGTGGCGGTGCCACTGCGTTGGGAAGAACTGGGTCGCATCGCGGCGCCGGACGCCTTCCCGATGGCGAAGGCGCTGCAGCGCGCGGAGCGGCTGAAGCAGGACCCGTGGGAAGGCATGAAGCAGGTGAAGCAGGTGCTGCCGGGCAGCTGATCAGGCGCGCGCTGGCCGGAACCGCGTGCCTACCCACAGGCCCACGAATGCCTGCACCGGCAGCGAGACCAGCAGGATCACCACGAACCAGAACGGGAAATCGCTGCCGAAATCCCACGCGGTGTAGATCGATGCGGCCGCGATCACCGCCCACACCACGCCGCCGTGCACACGCGGCCAGGTCGGCGCATAACGGCTGGCAAAGGCGATCGCGGCGATGCCGCTGAGGATCGTCCAGGCCAGGTCCCAGGCCAGCTGCGGCTCGCCGCCCGGCGGAATGCGCAGCAACGGCACCAGCCACGAACCGAGGCTGTTGACCAGCACCATCACCGCGAACGCGAACACGACAGCCAGTACGGACAGCAGTGGATTCTTCAGGGCGGACCACACAGGCATGGCAGGGGCGTCACGGCGGGGGAGCCGCCATTATGGACGGGTTGCCGCGGCGTGTTTCAGACCCGGCCGGCTGCCTTGAGCTGGGCGAACTCGTCATCACTGAACAGCCGTGAGCGGACCAGGAAGCGCACGCCCTCGCCGTTCTCCAGCGAGAACATGCCGCCCCGGCCAGGCACCACGTCGATGATCAGCTGGGTGTGCTTCCAGTATTCGAACTGCGCGGGGCTGATGTAGAACGGCGCCCCGCCGATTTCGCCCATGCGCACGTCACGGTCGCCCACGATGAAATCGCCCTGGGCGAAACACATCGGCGAGGAGCCGTCGCAGCAGCCACCGGACTGGTGGAACAGCAGGTCGCCATGGCGGGCCTGCAATGTCTCGATCAGCTGGAGGGCCGGGAGCGTGGCCATTACCTGGAGCGGGAGGTCGGGCATGATCGGGGCTCTCCGAGCCGGCCAGCGGCCGGCACTACCGTGAAACAGGCGCTGCCGATGGCTCGGCAGCGCGCCGTGTGCTTACGCGCTCATGTCCAGTACCACGCGGCCTTCGATCTTGCCGGCCTGCATGCGCGCGAAGATGTCGTTGATGTTCTCCAGCGAATCGCTGGTGACCGTCGCGGCGACCTTGCCCTGCTCGGCGAATTCCAGCGATTCCTGCAGGTCCAGGCGGGTGCCGACGATCGAGCCACGCACGGTGATGCCGTTGAGCACCATGCCGAAGATGTCCAGCGGGAAGTTGCCCGGCGGCAGGCCGTTCAACGAGACCGTGCCACCGCGGCGGACCATGCCCAGTGCCTGCTCGAAGGCCTTCGGCGAGACGGCGGTGACCAGTGCGCCATGTGCCCCGCCGATCTCCTTCTTCAGGAACGCGGCCGGATCGGTGTTGCGTGCGTTGACCGTGATCGTCGCGCCCAGCCGCTCGGCCAGGGCGAGCTTGCCGTCGTCGATATCCACTGCCGCCACGTTCAGGCCCATCGCCTTGGCGTACTGCACGGCCATGTGGCCCAGCCCGCCAATGCCGGAAATCACCACCCACTGGCCCGGCTTCGTATCGGTGACCTTCAGGCCCTTGTAGACCGTGACGCCGGCGCACAGGATCGGCGCGACCTCGATGAAGCCCACGCTCTTGGGCAGCAGCCCGACATACGCCGCGTTGGCCAGGGCGTACTCGGCGAACCCGCCGTTCACCGAGTAACCGGTGTTCTGCTGCGCTTCGCACAGGGTTTCCCAGCCGCCCAGGCAGTGCTCGCAGTAGCCGCACGCCGAATACAGCCACGGGATGCCGACACGGTCGCCTTCTCGGATATGGCTGACACCCGCACCCACCGCCACCACGTGGCCGACGCCCTCGTGGCCGGGAATGAAGGGCGGGTTTGGTTTGACCGGCCAGTCCCCGTCCACCGCATGCAGGTCGGTGTGGCACACGCCACAGGCTTCGATCTTCACCAGGATGTCGCCGGGCCCCGGACGCGGCACCTCGACTTCCTCGATACGCAACGGCTTTCCGAATTCGCGGACGACAGCGGCCTTCATGGTCTTGTTCATGCGTGGATCTCCGTGGATTGCCAATCACTGCACTGTGGCGCCGGCCGCATGCCGGCGCCTTGATCGGGATCAAGCCCGGGGGCTCAGAAGAAGCCCAGCTTCTTGGGCGAATAGCTGACCAGCAGGTTCTTGGTCTGCTGGTAGTGGTCGAGCATCATCTTGTGGTTCTCGCGGCCGATGCCCGACTGCTTGTAGCCACCGAAGGCGGCATGCGCCGGATAGGCGTGGTAGCAGTTGGTCCACACCCGCCCGGCCTGGATGCCGCGGCCCATGCGGTACAGGCGCGAGGCATCGCGGCTCCACACGCCGGCACCGAGGCCGTACAAGGTGTCGTTGGCCAGCTCCAGTGCTTCTTCCTCGGTCTTGAAGGTGGTCACCGAGACCACCGGCCCGAAGATTTCTTCCTGGAACACGCGCATCTTGTTGTGGCCCTTGAACACGGTCGGCTTCACGTAGAAGCCGCCGGCCAGGTCGCCGTCGAGGGTGGCCTGCTCGCCGCCGATCAGCACCTCCGCGCCTTCCTGCCGGCCGATGTCGAAGTAGGACAGAATCTTCTCCAGCTGCTCGGAGGAGGCCTGCGCACCGACCATCGTGTTGGGGTCCAGCGGGTTGCCCTGCTTGATCGCGGCCACGCGCTTGAGCGCGCGCTCCATGAATCTGTCGTAGATCGATTCCTGGATCAGCGCACGCGACGGGCAGGTGCACACCTCGCCCTGGTTGAAGGCGAACAGCACGAAGCCTTCGATGGCCTTGTCCAGGAAATCATCGTCCTCGGCCATCACATCGGCGAAGAAAATGTTGGGCGACTTGCCGCCCAGTTCCAGCGTCACCGGAATCAGGTTCTGGCTGGCGTACTGCATGATCAGCCGGCCGGTGGTGGTTTCACCGGTGAAGGCGATCTTGGCGATGCGCGGGTTGGACGCCAGCGGCTTGCCCGCCTCCACGCCGAAGCCGTTGACCACGTTGAGCACGCCGGCCGGCAGCAGGTCGCCGATCACCTCCATCAGCACCAGGATCGAGGCCGGGGTCTGCTCGGCCGGCTTGAGCACCACGCAGTTGCCGGCGGCCAGCGCCGGCGCCAGCTTCCAGGCGGCCATCAGCATCGGGAAATTCCACGGGATGATCTGCCCGACCACGCCGAGCGGCTCGTGGAAGTGGTAGGCGATGGTGTCCTTGTCGATCTCCGACAGGCTGCCTTCCTGCGCGCGCACCGCCCCGGCGAAGTAGCGGAAGTGGTCGGCCATCAGCGGGATGTCGGCGTTGAGCGTTTCGCGGATCGGCTTGCCGTTGTCCCAGGTCTCGGCATGGGCGAGCAGCTCGAGATTTTCTTCGATGCGGTCGGCGATCCGGTTGAGGATGTTGGCGCGCTCGGTGGTCGAGGTCTGGCCCCAGGCGGTCTTGGCCGCGTGGGCGGCGTCCAGCGCCGCTTCGATGTCCTCGGCGTTGGAGCGGGCGACCTCGGTGAACACCTTGCCGGTCACCGGCGTGGTGTTGTCGAAATACTGACCGCTGCGCGGCGCCACCCACTCCCCGCCGATGTAATTGCCGTAGCGCGGCTTGAAGATGGACTGCGGGTCGGTGGCGTGCGGCTTGGCGGACGTGACGGCATTCATGGGTGCATCTCCGGATGGCGGTGGACAGGCCCGGTAAGGGTCTGTTCCATGGCGCAAGGACGATGCCAGGTTCGACGTGGTGCGGTGCGACATGGCCTCACCCGGCGCACCGATTGGGGAGGCCCGCGGAAACTGGTGCGGTGCGCCACCGCCGGTCATTGCACGGTAACGCCGGGTGTGGTGTTTATCGGAACAGGCCCCGCTACAACTGTCGCAGATTGCGACACTGGAGAATCCAGGTGTCCCAGCTCCCGCTCCAGCACCGTGTCGGCAATGCGCGACGCTCCTTTTTCGAGCGCGGCGCGGCGCCGGTCGGCATCGTGCCCGACACCATCCTGCAGTCGTGGCAGCGCTGCCAGCGCGGCGGGCTCTCGGTGGACGCACAGCCGGAGGTCGAACCGCTGCCGGACGCCCGCCTGCGCGAGCTGCGTCAGCGCCAGGAAACACTGTGGCGGTTGGCGCGGCCGGAGCTGGATGGCCTGGCCGCCGACATCGCCGCGACCGGCAGCATCGCG
The DNA here is from genome assembly GCF_039674525.1 of Stenotrophomonas sp. TWI377. NCBI lineage: Bacteria > Pseudomonadati > Pseudomonadota > Gammaproteobacteria > Lysobacterales > Lysobacteraceae > Stenotrophomonas > Stenotrophomonas sp. TWI377. Next base: position 197,913 of record NZ_JBDJNT010000002.1, on the reverse strand, counting down.
CTGCTCACCGACGAAGACGGCTGGATCCTGGATGCGGAGGGCAACCCGGGTTTCCTCGACAAGGCCGGGCGGGTGGCGTTGATGCCAGGCGTGCGCTGGGATGAAACCACGGTGGGCACCAATGCGATCGGCACCGCCATCGTCGAAGGTCGCTCGGTGGAGGTGCGTGGCGGTGAGCACTACTTCGCCCCGCACGCGATCCTGACCTGTTCGGCGACGCCGATCTTCGACCCGTACGGGCAGCGTGTGGGCGTGCTCGACATCTCCGGCGACGCGCGCCAGCAGCACCTGCACGCCCGTGTGCTGGCACGGCAGGCGGTGGCGCATATCGAGCACCGCTACTTCGAGGCGGGACTGGGCGATTGCGAGGTGGTCCGCCTGCATCACGACGCCGGCCTGCTCGGTACCGCGCGCGAAGGCGTGCTGGGCTTCCGCAATGGCCGCCTGGTGGCCGCCAACCGCGCCGGGCTGGCCCTGTTCGGTCTGGACCACGGCGACATCGGCAGGGCGCCCTACGCGGCGCTGTTCGATGGTCCGCTCTCGCGGCTGCACGATGATGGCGCGCTGGTTGATCGCCAGGGACGCGCGCTCTACGGCCACGTGAGCCCTGCCGGCGGCGCCACGGTCCGCTCGCCGCTGCCCGCGCGTCCGGCCGCCGCCGCACCCGCGCGTGCCGCCGGGGCAGCGGTGCGGGTGGATGCCAGCCCCCTGTTCGACGCCGCCCAGCAGCAGGTGCTCGAGCGCGCCTGCCGCGTGCTGGACGCGCAGTTGCCGGTGCTGCTGCAGGGCGAGACCGGCACCGGCAAGGAGGTGTTCGCACGCGAACTGCATCGGCGCAGCACGCGTGCCGACAAACCGTTCGTGGCGGTCAACTGCGCGGCGCTGCCGGAAGGGCTGATCGAAGCCGAGCTGTTCGGCTACGAGGAAGGGGCCTTCACCGGTGCGCGCAAGAGCGGCAATACCGGCCTGCTGCGCCAGGCCCAGGGCGGCGTGCTGTTCCTCGATGAGATCGGCGACATGCCGCTGGCGCTGCAGCCGCGCCTCCTGCGGGTGTTGCAGGAGCGCACGCTGTCACCGCTGGGCGGCGGCAAGCCGGTGCAACTGGATTTCGCCCTGATCTGCGCCACCCACCGTGATCTCGATGTGGCGATGACCGCCGGTGACTTCCGCAGCGATCTCTACTACCGCATCGCCGATCACAGCGTGCATCTGCCCGCCCTTCGCGAGCATGCCGGCCGTGCGGCGCTGGTGCAGGGCCTGTGGCAACGCCTTGGCCAGGGCCGGCAACTGGAGTCCGCCGCGCTGGAGGCGTTGGCCGGGTATGCCTGGCCAGGCAATGTGCGGCAGTTGTGCTCGTGCCTGCGCACGCTGGTGGCGCTGAGCGATCCGGGCGAGGTGATCCTGCATGGGATGCTGCCGGCCTATCTGCACAGGGTGCACGCAGCGGTGATGCCATCCACGGCAGAAGGGCTGGAGGCGATGACCGAAACCGCCATGCGCGACGCGCTGCGCGCGAGCAACGGCAATGTCGCCGAGGCGGCGCGCGCGCTGGGCATCAGCCGCAGCACGCTGTATCGCCGCGTCGGCGCAACGGCCCGCCGCCACTGAGGCGGCAGGCCCTGCAGGCTTAGCCGACCAGCGCGGCCGAATCGCGTGCCAGCTGCTCGATGCCGGTCCAGTCCTTGGCCTGCAGCAGGGCCCGGGTGGTCAGCCAGGACCCGCCCACGCACAGCACGTTGGGCAGGTGGAGGAAATCGCGCGCGGTCTGCGCGCTGATGCCGCCGGTCGGGCAGAAGCGCACATCGCCGAACGGGCCGTTCCATGCCGAGAGCATGGCCGCGCCGCCGGCCTGCACGGCCGGGAAGAACTTGAAGGTATCCAGGCCGTGCTCCAGGCCGAGCATCAGCTCCGACGAGGTCGCCACGCCCGGCAGGAACGGCAGATCGGTATCGCGCGCGGCGGCGTACAGGCGCGGGGTCGCACCCGGCGATACCGCAAAGCGCCCGCCCACCTGCTTGACCTTCTCCATCTGCGCGGCGGTCAGCACGGTGCCGGCGCCGACCACGGCATCAGGCACCGCCTCCACCATGGCCTGGATCGCGTCCATCGCCATCGGCGTGCGCAGCGTCACTTCGATCACCGGCAGGCCGCCGTTGAACAGTGCGCGCGCGACCTCGACGGCATCGTCGACGTTTTCCGGGGTGAACACCGGAATCACCGGGGCCAGTTTCAGGACTGCGCGTACGCGTGGATCAGCGCCGGACATCGAATCGCTCCTCGCCCGTGAGGGCCATGATGTCAGCCTCGCTGACAGGGTTGAAGTCGCCGGGGATCGAGTGCTTCAGGCAGCCTGCGGCGAGGCCGAAACGCACGATCGCGTCTGGCGCGAAGCCGCGCATCATGCCATGCAGGATGCCGGCGGCGAAGGCGTCGCCACCGCCGATGCGGTCCACGATGCCGATCATTTCGCGGGTTGGCGCCACCGCGCGGGTGCCATCACGGCCGATCAGCATCGCCCCGAGTGCATGGTTGTCCACGCTGTGCGGGGTGCGCTGGGTGCAGGCCATCCACTGCAACCGCGGGAACGCGGCGAAGGCCTGCGCCGCGGCCGCATCGACGCGCTCACGCACATCGGCCTGCTCGAACGCACCCCCGAGCACCACGCCGATATCGCGGTAGTCAGCGAAGACGAGATCGGCGCAGGCGAACAATTCGCGCAGGATGCCAGGCGCATCGCCCTGCCAGCGCGCCCACAGCGACGGGCGGAAGTTGCCGTCGAAGGACACCTTCACGCCGCGCGCGCACGCCGCACGGGCTGCAGCCAGCGTGGCCTGGGCCATCGCCGGGTTGAGCGCCGGGCTGACCCCTGACAGGTGCAGCCAGTCGGCGCCGGCCAGCAGCGTGTCCCAGTCGTAGTCGGCGGGACTGCTGTTGGCGAAGGCCGAATCGGCGCGGTCGTAGACCACTTCACTGGCACGCTGTACGGCGCCGGTGGTCAGGAAGTACAGGCCCATCCGGCCGTCGGTGCGCCGCACGGCGGTGGTGTCCACGCCGTGGCGGCGCAGCTCGCCCAGCGCGAACTCGCCCAGCGGGTTGGACGGCACCGTGCTGACCGCCGCCACTGCATGCCCAAGATGGGCCAGCGAGACACCAACGTTGGCCTCCGCGCCCCCCGCGTGAACCGCCAACTGGCCGCGCTGCAGCAACAGCTCGCGGCCGGGGGCGCTCATGCGCAGCAACAACTCTCCGAAACAGACAACACGACTCATGGTCCTGGATCCTTGTGAGGGCCGCGGACGCCGCAAGGACGCCCAGCAGCAATGGCTAGCGGTGTCATTCTAGCGATGGACGCCGCCCCGTCCACCTGTCCCGAATGTCGGAACCATTGTCCTGCAAGCGTCTGCGAGACATTAAAAGTCTGCTGCGGTGCAAGATGCCGGATCAGTAACGGGCTGTTAACGTCCGCCCTGACCAGCGGTGTCATTGCACTGACATGTCGTTGGATAGCTGTTTCATGTAGCACCTTGGGAGAGGGAAAACATGCAAGTCCAGAACACGCAGAAAAAGACACCGGTTACCTTGCTCGCATTGTCGATCGGCCTGGCGCTGAGTGGTACCGCGCTGGCCCAGGATGCGGGCACCAACCCCACCGACCTGGATACCGTCACCGTCACCGGCTACCGCGCCAGTGTCGAGAAGGCGCTGGACATCAAGCGCGGCGAAGCCGGCGTGGTCGATGCCATCGTCGCCGAGGATATCGGCAAGTTCCCGGATCTGAACCTGGCCGAGTCGCTGCAGCGCATTCCCGGCGTGGTCATCACCCGTGAGGCCGGCGAAGGCCGCAACATCTCGGTGCGCGGCCTGGGCCCGGACTTCACCCGCGTGCGCATCAACGGCATGGAAGCGCTGACCACCGTCGGCGCCGGCGACCAGAGCGGCGGCACCAACCGTGGCCGTGGCTTCGATTTCAACGTGTTCGCCTCGGACCTGTTCTCGCAGTTGATGGTGCGCAAGACCGCCTCGGCGGACGTCGAGGAAGGCTCGCTGGGGGCCACGGTCGACCTGCGCACCGCGCGCCCGTTCGACTATGACGGCTTCACCTTCGCCGCCAGCGGCCAGGCCGGCTACAACGCGATGGCCGAAAAGGCCGACCCGCGCATGGCCGCGCTGATCTCCAACACCTTTGCCGATGGCACCTTCGGTGCCTTGTTGTCGGTGGCCTATTCCGAGCGCCAGGCGCTGGAAGAGGGCTCCAACACCGGCCGCTGGGCCAACGGCCCGAGCAACGGCAACTTCAATGCGGCCTCGCCGTTCGCCGCGGCGCGTTCGGCCAACGTCTACCACCCGCGCTTCCCGCGCTACGTGCAGATGGAGCATGAGCAGAAGCGCCTGGGCGTGACCGGTACCCTGCAGTGGAAGCCGAGCGACGCCACCGAGTTCTCGCTGGATGCGCTGTACTCCAAGATCGACGCCACCCGCGACGAGCATTACATCGAGGCGATCTCCTTCAGCCGTGGCACCAGCACCACGCCGCGCCTGGTCGGCAAGCCGGCGATGATCGTCAAGAACGGCGTGATCGAGAACAACGCGCTGGTCTACGGCGAGTTCGACAATGTCGACATCCGCACCGAAAACCGCCATGACGAGTGGAGCACCGAGTTCAAGCAGCTCAGCCTCAACGGCCAGCACCGCTTCGGCGATGACTTCACCTTGTCCGGCAAGGTCGGCATCTCGCGCTCCAAGCACGAGAATCCGGTGCAGACCACGATCATCATGGACAAGTACGACGTCGACAATTACAGCTACGACTACCGGGGCAACAGCCGGTTCCCGACGCTGAACTACGGCATCGACCCGACCAACCCCGCAGGCTGGGAACTGGCCGAAATCCGCCTGCGTCCGCAGTACGTGGACAACGACTTCGATACCGGCCAGCTCGACTTCAACTGGAACATCAGCCCTGGCTTCCGCCTGAAGGGCGGCGTGCTTGCCAAGGACTACACCTTCAAGACCACCGAACTGCGCCGTGCCAGCGAACTGGCCGTGCCCAACTTCGCCGATGGCACCAAGATCGTGCCGGTGGACATGACCGAGCAGGCCGGCCTGAAGGGCATCAACGGCAGCCCGTCCAACTGGGTGGTGCCGGATCTGAACGCGATTGCCGATCAGTTCGATATCTACAGCAACAGCGGCATCTTCGCCGTCGCCCCGCGCGCCAACAACGTGCGCAGCGTCGAAGAGAAGGACCGTGGTGCCTACCTGATGGGCGAGTTCTCCACCGAACTGGGCAGCCTGCCGTTGTCGGGTAACGTGGGTGTGCGCTACGTGCGCACCAAGCAGAGCTCCACCGGCCTGTCCACGCTGGCCACCGGTACGGTCTCCACCACGGAGAACCGCACCTACAACGACACCCTGCCCTCGTTCAACCTGGTGGCCGAAGTCACCCCTGACTTCCTGATCCGCCTCGGCGCGGCCAAGGTGATGAGCCGCCCGGGTCTGGGCAGCCTGACGCCGGGCGCAACGGTGGCCGTGGCCGGTGGTGCACGCACCATCTCCAGCGGCAACCCGGACCTGGAGCCGATCCGCGCGACCAACGTCGACCTCGGCTTCGAGTGGTACTTCGCCGAAGGCGCGATGGCCGGTATCGGTCTGTTCTACAAGGACATCGAGAGCTTCGTGCAGACCACCCGCGAAGTGCGTCCGTACTCCGACAGCGGCCTGCCTGCCTCGCTGCTGATCGGCACCGGTGCCTCGCCTGCCGACGACTTCACCTACAGCCGCCCGGTCAACACCCCCGGTGGTGAACTGCACGGCGTGGAAGCGAACTACACCCAGCCGTTCACCTTCCTGCCGGGCAAGTGGTCCAACCTCGGCGTGCAGTTGAACTACACCTGGGTGGAGTCGCAGATCCAGTACCTCAACGCTGCGGGCCAGCCGGTGATGAAGACCGACCTGACCGGTCTGTCCAAGTCGTCCTGGAACGCCACGCTGTTCTACGAAGGCAAGGTCTTCTCCGGCCGCGTCTCGGCGACCAACCGCGATGACTACCTGACCCAGGCACCGGGTACGGAAACCGGCTTCAACCTCGACGGTTACCACGGCATGACCGGCACCACGGTCCTTGATGCCTCGATCCGCTACACCATCAGCGACCAGCTCGAACTGAGCCTGGAAGGCATCAACCTGACCAACGAAGCCTCCGACGAGTGGGTCTACTCGCCGGCCACGGGTCGCCTGCCGCTGCAGTACACCGAAACCGGCCGCCAGTTCCTGCTGGGCGTGCGCTACAAGTTCTGATTCAACGGCAGTACCCACCGGCGGCGTGAGCGATCACGCCGCCGGCTGCGCGCACGCCGCCATCGTTGCCATCCCCGACCCTCGCCAGCACATGCACGCTGCTGCGGCGCAAGATGCCGCCCCGTGAAGGGTTTGTTACGTTTCGGATGACCAGCGGTGTCACGCGGCAAGGCGCGACAGACGCTCCGGGGGAGGCCGGACGTCATGACTCATCAACATCAAAGTCGCATGGCGGCGCACCCTGGGAGGGGGTTACACACGATGGATCGACTCGACACCCGTAAAAAGACACCGGTTACCCTGCTTGCGGTCTCAATCGCGTTCGCGCTGCAGGGCGTGGCCGGCATCGCCGCGGCACAGCAGACGCCCGAAGCGGCCGCCTCGCTCAACGCAGTGGATCTGGACAAGGTGGAGGTCAAGGCGACCTACCGCGAAAGCCTGCAGCAATCCCTGGATGAAAAGCGCTACAGCGTCGAGCAGGTCGATGCGATCTACGCCGAAGACATCGGCAAGTTCCCCGATCTGAACCTGGCCGAGTCGATGCAGCGCATCGCCGGCGTCTCGATCGATCGCGAAGGCGGTGAAGGCCAGCAGATCTCCGTGCGCGGCCTGGGCTCGGATTTCACCCGCGTGCGCATCAACGGTCTGGAAGCGCTGTCCACCGCCGGCAGCGGTACCACCGGCGTCAACCGCAGCCGCGGCTTCGACTTCAATACCTTCGCCTCGGAGCTGTTCAGCCGGGTCAAGATCAACAAGACCCAGTCGGCGCAGACCGATGAGGGCTCGCTCGGCGCCACCGTCGATCTTCGCGGCTCGCGCCCGTTCGATTTCGAGGGCTTCCAGGCCTCGCTCGGCGGCCAGTACGGCTTCAACGAGCTGTCCAGGAACAAGGACCCGCGCATCTCCGGGCTGATCAGCAACACCTGGGCCGACGGCCGGGTCGGCGCGCTGATGTCGGTGGCCTACAGCAAGCGCACCATCTTCGAAGAAGGCTACAACCCGGTCCGCTGGGAGCACGGCAACTACCGCAACTCCAACCAGAGCACCGCGGCCAACAACGGCACCTACGGCTTCTGCAGCCCGGCTGGTTACGACCCGCAGACCCCGCGCAATCCGCTGGCCAATGAAACCGCCGCCGGTGTCGGCAGCGCCGCCAACCAGGCGCGCAGCAACGGCTGGGGCAGCTACGGCATCGATGCGACCCACTGCGGCCCCGGCCTGGATCGCCCGGCCACGACCGCCGAGAGCATCGCCGCGTACGAGACCGCGACCAATGCCTGGATCCCGCGTTACCCGCGTTACATCCGCACCGAACATGAGATCGAGCGCCTGGGTGTCACCGGCGCGCTGCAGTTCAAGGTCAGCGACGACACGCAGTTGAACCTGGACATGCTGTACTCCAAGCTCGACAAGAATGTGCGCGAAGATTCGATCGGTGCCAACCTGCACCGCACCGCGCAGTACGGCGGCAAGACCCAGATCGTGGTCCGCGAGGCGCAGGCCGATGAACAGAACCGCCTGACCTACGGCGTGTTCGACAACGTCGACTTCCGCACCGAATCCACCGCGATCGAAGAGAGCACCGAATTCAAGCAGTTCAGCCTGAACCTGGAACATCGCTTCAACGACGCGGTGCGCCTGGATGCGGTGATCGGCCACTCCGAGTCGAACTATGAGCGGCCGGTCTTCTCGATGGTCAGCTTCGACAACAGCAACCTGGATGGCTTCGTGCTGGACATGCGCAACGGCAAGGTGCCGGCGATGTCCTTCCCGTTCGATCTCAACGCCGTGGACAACTGGAAGTGGCTGGGCTACGGCAGCACGCCGGTCAATGCCAACGGTACCGCGCGCGGCGGCAACATCAGCGAAGTGCGCTTGAACCCGCAGTACGTCGACAATGCCTTCGATACGGCCAAGGTCGACCTCACGTTCAACATCAACCCCACCTTCACCCTGCGCGGCGGTCTGGCCTACAAGGACTACGACATGAGCACGCAGGAGTACCGCAACATCAGCTACGGGCGCCTCTCCCAGGCGCTGCCGGCCGGTGTGGGCGTGGGTGACCTGAGCAACACCCTGAGCGGCTTCGGCAAGGGCATGGACGGCAACCTGCCCAACGCCTGGCTGGTGCCGGACTTCAACCAGATCGCCAAGCTGCTGGACATCTACTGCAACTGCAACACCGGCACGCTCGGCGGTGACTACCGCCTGGCCAGCGTCGGTCACTTCGGCGCATCGAACAACAACTTCGACGTCAACGAAAAAAGCTACGGCAGCTACCTGCAGCTGGACTTCAACACCGACCTGCTGGGCCGCGCGTTCCGCGGCAACCTGGGCGTGCGCTACGTGCAGACCCGCATCACCGCCGATGGCTATGCGCCGTGCACCGCCGCCAACGCCAACGATCTGTCCTCGGCCTGCGAACCGTTCTTCGGGGTGGCCAGCGCCACCGCCGATCCCGGCGAGCGCCTGCAGGTCGGCACCCGGGTCGGCCACAAGTACGACGACTGGCTGCCTTCGTTGAACCTGGCGTGGGACCTGAGCGATACCTTCGTGCTGCGCTTCGGCGCGGCCAAGACCATGGCCCGCCCGACCCTGTCCAACCTGTCGCCGAGCGTCAGCGGTGGCCCCACCGCGTACTTCGATGACGATCGCAGCTACTCGATCAACCTGGGCAACCCCAAGCTGGATCCGTTCCGCTCGACCAACTACGACCTGAGCGCGGAGTGGTACTTCGACGAAGGCGCGCTGCTGTCGGCCGCGGTGTTCTACAAGGACATCGAGAGCTACGTGCAGCGCACCCGCCTGCTCACCACCTGGGCGAACATGGGCTACTCGCTGGATCTGCTGCCGACCGGCTTCAGCCCGGACACGGTGTTCAACGTGCAGAGCTACTTCAATACCCCGGGCGGCCCGCTCAAGGGCTATGAAGTCTCCTACCAGCAGCCTTTCAGCTTCCTGCCCGGCTTCTGGCGCAACTTCGGCGTGCAGCTCAACTACACGCACGTCGAATCCAAGATCAAATACATGTTCAGCTCGGGAACCGGCAGCACGATCGTCACCACGTACACCGAAAACGACCTGCTGAACCTCTCGCCGAACTCGTACAACGCCACGCTGTACTACGACGACGGCCGCTTCAGCGCGCGCGTCTCCACCAGCTACCGCGACGCGTACATCAGCACCATCCTCTCGCAGGAAAACGTCTGGGACCTGGACGGCAACCAGTTCGCCACCGCCGATGTGCAGGGCAAGTACAGCGTGGAGAACGTGGATTTCAACATGTCCTACAAGGTCAACAAGAATCTCTCGCTGACCTTCGAGGCGATCAACCTGCTCGATACCGCCGATGAGCGCTATGTCGATTCGGCGCTGTCGCTGCCGGACCGCTACACCCACACTGGCCGCCAGTACTACCTCGGCCTGCGCTACAAGTTCTGACCGTGCTGCGTCTTCCGCCACCGCTATCGCGCCCGTCCCCGTCCTTCTCTCCGGGATGGCGGGCGCGGTGCCGGGGCGGGAGGCCACCGTAAGCGGCTGACCCCCGCTGCTGGTTCCGCTGTACTGTTTCTGCTGTCGAAAGGAAGGTCTCATGCATCGCGTTGTCGCCCCCTCGATCCGCCTCTCCCGCCTGTCCGCCAGCCTGCTGGCGCTGCTGCTTGCGGGCAGTGGCACCGCCTGGGCGCAGACCGCGCCGCAGCTGCTCTTCCACGTCTCGGCCGACCAGGGCCTGCAGGCCGACACCGCCGCGGGCGACCCGGTCCCCAACTTCGTGGACAAGGTGAAGCGGGTGCCGAACGGGGCGCACGGCAGCGCCATTGAGTGGGCGGATGATGGCGTGTTGTCGTGGAACGCGCCGGGCAACATCCAGGCCCAGCGCGGCACGCTGGGCTTCTTCTGGCGCGCGCGCTACGCGGTGGGCGAAGCACCGTTCGTGATCTTCCGGGTCGGCTACGCCGACCACAGCAGCTGGGACATGGCCTGGCTGCGCATCGACTGGAACGGCCACGGCTTCGATGCGTTCGTCACCGATGCCAACCTGGCGCGCACGCGCGTGTCGTTCAAGCTCGACCAGACTCCCTCGCCGCAGCAGTGGCAGCACATCGCCTTCGGCTGGGACGAAAACCACGGCGTGCGCCTGTACGTGGACGGCAAGGAAGTGGCCCGCCAGGAGACCACCGCCGACTACGACGCCGCACTCGATCAGCTCGGCCTGGCCGCGCGCGTGATGGCGCCCTACCAGGTGCAGAGCCGCTACAACTTCCTGCGCGGCAGCGACTTCGACGAGATCCGCGTCTACGACCGCCTGCTCGATCCGGCCGGCATGGCCGCCCTGGCGCGCAATGCCACGCCCGCCACCGCCGTGGCCGTGCCGGAGCCGATGCGCGCCTGGCGCCACCGCCATGGCTGGGACGCTGCGCCACCGCCGGCGCTGACCGCGCCGACCACCACGATCCGCAAGGTCGAGTTCGCCGATACCAAGGACCACAAACAGTGGATGTGGAAGGCGACCGACGGCATTGCCGAAACCACCTGGCCGGGCGTATACAACCGCTCGCGCCTGCCGGGCCGCAACGACTACTTCCAGCTGCCCGACTGGAACACCTACGTCGAGGGCGGCCAGCAGCTGGACCTGACCCTGCCGGCCGGTGAAAGCGTCAATCGCATCGAAGTGCGTGGCGCCGCGTTCGGCGGGCTCAGCCACAGCACCGACGGCCAGCCGTCGCAGACCCTGTTCCAGCGCCCGCAGGGCGTGGTGCGCAGCGTGAATGCCATTGCCGCACAGACCGGCGGCGTCCTGCACTTCCGCAATACCGAACAGGAAACGCCGATCCAGGAAATCTGGGCCTACCAGGTCAGCGACGCGGCCGAGCCGGAGGGCACGGTCAAGCAGCGCTACCTGGTCGACAGCCAGGCGCTGCCGGACTACACCAACATCGCGGCACTTCGGGAGTACATCGACGGCCGCTACCCGGCGGCCGAACGCAGCACGGTGATGGCGCTGCCCAAGGGCGCCGGCTCACGCAAGCGCACGGCCGACACGCTGCCCGCGCAACCGCTGCCGATCGTGCACGTACTGATTCCCTCCGGCGTCAGTGATGCCCCGGCGGCACAACCGCTGATCCGCAGCTGGGCGCACAGCTGGGAGAACATGCATGACGGCCTGGACGGCGTGGCCATCGACCTGCCCGCGCTGGACCTGCCCGCCACCCACGACGGGCTGATCCCGCTCAACATCCGCATCAAGGACCCGCTCTGGCCGGCGCGCGACATGATCGACGTGTCGGTGTCGGTCAAACCGGGCCAGAAGCGCACCCTGTGGCTGGATCTGCGCGACCGCATCCTCACCGCCGACAGCCTGTGGATCTCCATCGCCTCGGCCGCACCGGGGTTCAACGCCACCTCGCTGGACGGTGCGGAAATCCGCATGGTCTACAAGGACCGCGAGGAGGCGAAGAAGGAGCACATCGCCGATCGTTTCAACCAGGTGCGTGACAACTGGGGCTTCCTGGTCGAAGAGCACACTACCTCCAAGCGCCAGCGCCTATACGCGCGCGTGTATGCCGATCTCAGTGATCTGCTGCGGGTGGACCCGGACCACGAACTCGGGCGCCTGTACTGGAACTACATCAGCTACAACAGCCAGGGCAAGCCGCCATTCACCCAGCCCGAGCCGCCCAAGGGCGTGCCGCTGTGGGCGTTCCGGCAGACCGAAGACCTCACCTACGTGCGCCGCTTCATCGAGTGGTGGATCGACCATCGGCAGATCGCCTACGGCGATTTCGGCGGTGGCATCTCCGACGATTCCGACCTGACCCAGCAGTGGCCCGGCCTGGCGCTGATGGGCGTGCAGCCGGACAAGCTCAATGCCTCGCTGACCGCGCTGTCCGATGCGGTGTACCGCAATGGCATGTTCAGCAACGGCTTGAGCACCATCGAAACCGATGAGCTGCACGCGTACGAGGAAGGCATCAACACCAACAGTGCGATGCTCTACCTCAACTGGGGCGATCCGCTCACCGTCGAGCGTCTGATGGAAACGGTGAAGGCGTTCGACCAACGCATCATCCTGCCCAACCCGCAGGGCCATCTGCTGTTCTCCAGCAACTGGTTCGGCGGCAACAAGGTGTACCGCGAACCGAACTGGCAATGGCAGAAGCCGTATTCCTTCCCGGTCCTGCACCCGGCGTTCCTGATCGGCCAGTACAACGCCGATCCGACCGGTCGCAAGCTGGTCACCGGGCTGGCCGATGGCTACCTGGCCCACGCCTACACCGACGACAAGGGACGCTGGGCGCTGCCGAACGAGATCAACTGGGCGACCGGCAAGACCCGTGGCGGCGAGCTCAACAACGGCTCGGGCAGCGGCGACATCATGCACACCTTCTGGGCGGCATGGCGCTGGACCGGCGATGACAAATACCTCAAGGCGCTGGACTACCGCGTCGAGCGGGGTGGCCCGGGCGCCTTGTCCAACCTGGGCGAGAACTACGTGGAAGCGCTGGGCCGCGGTGCCGAGTGGAACCCGCGCTTCATCAGCGATGCCGACGGTGGCAGCACCGGCTTCGCCAGCCTGATGGCGTGGCAGGCCACCGGCGACAAGAAGTACCTGGAGGCGCTGCATGCCGACGGCATCCAGGCCAAGGCGCAGCGCGAATACATGAACACCGAAGGCCACTGGTGGTCCGACCGTGTCGAAGCGCCAAGCGAATTCCTGCAGCGTGCACGCCTGGGCGGCATCGCGCTCAAGCGCAACCAGAGCTGGCCGGGCCACACCGTGAGCTGGCGCTTCGCCCAGCCGCAGGCCGCCGAGCAGGTCGCGCTGCTGGTGCATGCACCCTCGCCGGACCGCTTCAAGGTGATCGCCTACAACCTGGGCAAGCACGCAGTGGATGCGGAGATGAGCACCTGGAACGTCACCGCCGGGCAATGGCGGATGACCAGCGGCGTGGACCGCGACGGCGATGACACCATCGATGGCAAGGCCACCACGCGTGATCTCACCCTGGAGCGCAGTGCCTCGACCACGCTGCGGTTCGTGCCGGGCCAGAGCCAGGTGTTCGAGTTCGAGCTGGTGCAGGCCGGCACGCCGGTCGAACAGCGTGCCGACCTCGGCATCGGGCGCGGCGATGTGCGCGTGGACGGGCGTCAGGTGCAGGTGACCGTGCACAGCCTGGGCCACGTCGCCACCGGGGTGGGCGTGGCAGTGCTGGAGGATGCGAAGGGCCGCGAGCTGGCCCGGGCCGAGATTCCGAGTCTGGCGGCGCCGAGCGACCTGCTGCCGAAGACCACGACCGTCAGCTTGCCGCTGCCGGCCGGGGAGCGCGCTGGCCTGCGCGTGCGCGTGATGCAGGCCGACGGTGCGGCGGAAGTGACCCAGCGCAACAACGTGGTGGCGCTGGACCCATAACGCCATGCGGTGCATGGCGCTGCCGGCGCCCTGCCCCTGTCTGGCTCACAGCGTGACCTGCCCCTCGATGCAGGTCACGCAGTCGCCGCCGATCCACAGCGCATCGCCCAGCCGCTCCACCCGCAACCGGCCGGCGCGCCCGATCGCCGTGCCCTGGCTGATCACATAGCGATCCGGCGCCTCGCCGGTGGCCAGCAGCCAGCGCGCGATGCCGGCATTGAGGCTGCCGGTGGCCGGGTCTTCCGGGGCGCCGTCGCCGGCAATGAAGGCACGGCTTTCGTACTGGGCCTCGTCGCCATCACTGGGCAGCCAAGGCCCGAACACGCCGACCTTCATGCCCTCCAGCTGCGCGTAGTCCGGCTGGATCGCAAGTACGGCCGCACGATCACGCAGGCGCAGTGCCAGCCAGCCGGTGCCGTTGTCGGCCCAGCGGGCGTCCACCACGTCCTCTGCCGCCACGCCCAGGCCGCGTCGGACGCGCTCACGCAGGTCCGGCGTCAACGCCTCGCCCCGCAGCAGCGGCGGCGCCAGGAACGCCAGGCCGGACGCGCTGCGCCGTATCCGCACCCGCCCGATCCCGCACTCCTGCACGATCTCCGCGCCCTTCGGCACGCCGCCATGGGCCAACCACGCATGGCAGCTGCCCAAGGTGGGATGCCCGGCGAACGGCAGCTCTTCCAGCGTGGTGAAGATGCGCACGCGATAGTCCGCCTGCGGATCGGTCGGCGGCAGCAGGAAGGTGGTCTCGCTCAGGTTGGTCCAGTGGGCGAACGCGGCCATGCGTGCGTCGTCGATGCCTTCTGCATCAAGCACTACGGCCAGCGGATTGCCGCGCAGCGGGTCCTGGCTGAAGACGTTGACCTGCTGGAACGGAAACGTACGCATGGCGGCGCTTCGAAAGGTGGGAACCGGATGATGCGCGCGGCGCAGGCCGCAGGTCGAGCGCGGCCCTAGGCCGCGTCGGTTTCCATCACCTGCACGCGGCGCTGGTACCAGCCGTCGGCCTCGGGTTCGAAGACGGCGCTGCGGGTCATCTCGCCCTGATAGACGTGCACGGAGATCGCCAGGTCGTCATCGCTGGTGTTGCGGAGGGTGTGGTACTCATGCGGCGGGATCAGGCTGCCGGCACTGCCGCAGTCCCCCAGCACCGCCGGTTCGGCACGGAAGCGGAAGCGCTCGCCGTCGCGCTCCAGCAGCTGGTACTGGGTGATCTCCAGCTGGCCCAGCCAGACCCCTTCCACGCACCACAGCCCGCTGTGGTCGTGCAGCGGCGTGCCCTGTCCCGGGCCCCAGCTCATCGCGACGATGCTGTAGCCGTGCACCGGGCTGCGATACAGCTCGCGGCGGGCGTAGTGATCCTCGATCGGGCGGTGCACGCAGGCCGGCAGCTGGATGCGGCTGTCGGCGATCGCTTCGCGCAACGCCGCGCGCAGCGTTGCGGCGATCTGGTGCGCGTGCTGGTGCTGGACGGCATGGTCGACGGCGGCGATCAATCGATCACGGCCATGGAACGGAGGAAACGGGTTGCATTGGTCTTGCATACCCCGAGTCTAGGCGATCCCGGTGAACAGCGTGTTTGACCTGAATCACATCCAATCGACCCTCAATCCCCGACGTAGCGATCCATTCGAAAGAATTCGAAGGGTCTGCCTATCGATCAGGGAATCAGCAGCGGTCGCAACGACGGGACCTGCCGGGCCAGTTCCTCGGTGACCAGCGTGGCGAACAACGCTGCGCCGTCCGGGCCCAGATGGGTGTAATCGAAGGCGACCTTGGCCTGCCCCATGGGCTCGGTGAGGGCGTTGTTCTGCGCGGCCGGTGCGCCGGCCATGGGGGCGGCGCCCACGGTGGTCCCGCCCAGCGCCGCGCTGACCTGGGCGGGCGTGGCGGCCGCCTGCGCCAGCGGCATCGAAGCCACCGGCCCCAACGCCTGCACCACCGCGCGGCTGCGCGCGTGCAGATCGACCAGCGGCACCTTCATCTCGCGCGCCACGGTCCGCACCGCCTCGGCCCACGGCGCCAGGTCATCGATCAGCACGCCATCGGCGAACTGGCGGCGGGTCAACGGGGTCAGCAGCACCGGCTGCGCACCGGCGGCGCGGATCTCACGTACATAGCGACGCAGGTTGTCCGGGAACTCGCGCTGCAGATCGGTGGAGCGGCCCGGCTTGCCGGGCTGGTCGTTATGGCCGAACTGGACCAGCACCCAGGTGGTGGCATAGCCGGGCGTGCGCATCTCCGCGTCGGCCAACGCCCACGAGCCTTCGGCGCGGTAGTTGTACGTGCTGCGACCGCCACGGGCCAGGTTGGTGCAGGTCAGGAACGAGGTCACGTGCCGTGCGCAGAACGCCGGGCCCCAGCCGCCCTGCACGGCCGTGGTGGAATCGCCGACCAGCACGATCTTGCTGGCCCGGATCGGGGTCGGTGCCGGACGATCCAGCACCGCCGGATCCACGGCGGCGTGCGCAACGCTCATCAGGCCGAGCAGCACGCTGCCCAGCAGCCAGGTCGACGCGCGCATCAGAACGTACCTCGTTGAATGAAGGGGGCCTGCTGATAGAGGCGGCGCTCGCCACCGCGCGGGTCGTCGGCCTGCTGCGAAGGGGTATCGAACAGCATCGTTTCGCGGCGGGCCAGCGAATAGGTCTGCCAGCGGGGCAGTGCGCCATGATTCGGATCGCCATGGCGCGCAAAGGCGATCAACGCCTCGCTCATGGTCGCTGCGACACGGGTCGCCGATTCGCCGTTACCGGTGCGTGAGCCGGGGCGATCGGTGGTATCGAATACCAGCGGGATATCCAGCGTGTGGAACGCGCCGAACCTGCCGCCGTCCAGCGGCGAGCCCCAATCGAGTTGATAGGCCCAGGTGGGGGCGCCCTGGCGCGCGCGCGCCTCCAGTTCCTCCACCGCACCGCGCCATGAACGACCGGCGGTGGTGGCGGCGAAGAACACCTCCGAAGGCGTGTAGTGCGGATACAGGCGGCGGTACTCGGCGATCACCACCGAGGGCAGCAGGTCCACGTACTGCTCCTTTTCCAGCTTGGCCGGCAGCGTCTCCCAGGTCAGCGCGAAGTTGGCCGGGTCGTTGCCGAGGAAGGCGCGGGTCTCATCGTGGGTGTTGCCGATCACCATCGGAATCCCGGCGGACTGCGCGGGCGCCTCCGGCCAGAACGGATGCACCGGCAACGCACGCCCGTCGAGCACCGGCCCGACGTAGAGACTGCTGTTCTCCACGCGCGACGGGTCGCGCGCACGGGTGGCGGCCAGCAGTGCCTCCATCGGCATCGTGCGCAGCGCCTCGGCGTCGGCCGCGCCTACCGCCTGCATCGCGATCTGCGCGCGCTGGGTGGCCGCCCGCGGGCCGGCCGCGGTGACCTGCTGCCCACTCATGGTCCACGCGCGCTGGAACAAACCGCGCGCGGCCGGCATGGCCATCAGCGTGGCGATCTTGGCGCCGCCGCCGGATTGCCCGACCACGGTGATGTTGCCGGCATCGCCCCCGAATTCGGCGGCATGCTGGCGCACCCAGTGCAGCGCCTGGACCAGGTCGAGCTGGCCGACATTGCCCGAGTCGGCGAAGCGCGAATCGCCCAGCTGCGCCAGGTACAGGTAGCCGAACACGTTGAGACGATGGTTGACCGTGACCACGACCACGTCGCCGCGCCGGCACAACGCGCTGCCGTCGTACAGCGGGTCGCTGCCGGAGCCGTTGTTGTACGCGCCGCCATGGATGTAGAACACGATCGGCCGCTTGCCGCCGTCGCGCAGCGCCGGGGTCCACACATTGAGGTAGAGGCAGTCTTCGCTGCCCGGCCCTTCCTTGCCGGTCTGCGGGGCGGCGTTGCCGTAGTCCAGCGCATCGCGCACGCCACGCCAGGCAACCTCGGGCAGCGCCGGCTGGAATCGCCGGGGCGCGGTGTCGGCCCCATAGGGGATGCCGCGGAACACATTCACCCCCTGCTCCCGTTGTCCGCGCACCGGGCCACTGCGTACCCGGGCCAGCGGCGCGGCGTCATCGCGCGGCCCGGGCACGCCGGCGAATGCCGGCATCAGCGGCAGGCTGGTGGCGCCCAGCATCAGGGCGTAGCGCGCGCTGTCGCGCAGAAAGCGTCGACGCTGCAGGTCGGCGGGGGACTCACTCATGGCGCGCGGGCTCCGTGTGGCGCGAAGGGATCCAGCGCAGGGCCAGCTCGGGCCACTGCGCAACGGTCAGACCGGCCGGGATGCGCACGCCGAAGCCGTGGCCACCGAACGGGAACAGGTGCATTTCGGTGGTGACGCCGGCGCGCAGCAGCGCCTGGTAATACACCAGGCTGTTGTGGACCGAGACCACGTTGTCGTCCTGCGCATGCACCAGGAAGGTCGGCGGGGTATCGGCGCGGACCTGGTCCTGCATCGAGAACTGCTGCTGCAGCGTGCTGTCCGGATGCGGCCCGAGCAGGCGCGAACGCGAGCCGGTATGCGCATGCGTGCCCATGTCGATCACCGGGTAGATCAGCAGCGCGACATCCGGGCGTGCGCTGAGCGCATCGATGGCGTCGCGGTGCGGATACACCGGTGCATCGAAGCCGTTGCTCAACCGCGCGGCAACGTGCCCGCCGGCCGAGAAGCCCATCACCCCGATGCGCTGCGGATCAATCTGCCATCGCGCAGCATCGGCGCGGATCACCCGCATCGCACGCTGGGCATCGGCCAGTGCGGCCTGGCGATCACTGCGACCGGCCGGCAGCCGGTAACGCAGCACGAACAGGGTCACCCCACCCTGCTCGACGAACGCCGGCACCAGCGCGGTGCCTTCCTTGTCGAGCACGATGCGCTGATAGCCGCCGCCCGGCACCACCAGCAGGGCGGTGCCATTCGGGCGCGCCGGTCGGTACACCACCAGGTAAGGCGCACTGACGTTGTCGATGTAACGGTCCGGCAGCGCCGGATCGCGGCTGCGCTCGATCACGTTGGGCACGGCGGCCGGGCCGGATTCACCCGGCACCCGGCCGTCCGGCCAGAGCGCGATGCGGTCCGGGTCGCCGAGGGCCGGTTCGGTCTCCGGTACGGCACGCTCGACCGCGTGGGCCAGACCGCCGACCAGCAGCAGGAGAGTGAGCATGGGCAACGCGAGGAAGCGGCGCATCCGGGTACGTCCTTCGGGCAAGGGGAACAGGCATCGTGCCTGACCGGCAGCCGTTCTGATGCGCTGCACATTGCCAATGACACCGGTTTACCATATACAGCTCATCCAGCCACTGTCGATTGGCAGTGCAACAATTTTTCCGGGAGACCCGCTTGAGCAACGACCACGGCAAACAGGACCTGCCCGACCAGGGGTTGGGCGAGATCGCCCGGCACTTCGTCAGCGCCCGCCAACACGGCCAATCCCTGCCCGATTTCCCGGGAACCATCCCGGAAGACCTGGTCTCGGCCTATCAGGTACAGGACCAGGCCATCGCGCTGTGGGACGACCAGGTGGTCGGCTGGAAGGTCGGCTACATCGCTGCCGAGCGCCGCGATGTCTCCGGCGACGACCGTCTGCTGGGGCCGATTTTCTCGCGTCAGCTCTGGAATGCTACCGGTGGAACAGTCGAGATTCCGGTGTTCGTCGGTGGCTTCGGCGCGGTCGAGGCCGAGTACGTGATCCAGCTGCAGGAAGACGCCCCGGCGGACAAGCTGCACTGGACCCCGGAAGAAGCCGAGGCGCTGGCCGCCAAGCTGTTCATCGGCGTTGAGGTGGCCAGCAGCCCGCTGGCGACGATCAACAAGCTCGGCCCGCGCGTGGTGGTGTCGGACTTCGGCAACAACAACGGCCTGGTGCTCGGCCCGGAAATCCCGGACTGGACCCGCCTGGACGCCGCCGACCTGCGTGCGGAAACCCGCATCGAAGGCCAGGTGGTCGGCACCGGTGGCGCGACCCTGCTGCCCGGCGGCCTGCGCACCGCCTATGCGTTCGCCCTGGGCCGCTCGGCGCAGCGTGGCCGCCCGTTGAAGGCCGGCGATCTGATCGCCAGTGGGAACGCGACCGGCATCCACGACATCGCCGTGGGCCAGGAAGCATTGATCCGTTTCGTCGGTTACGGCGACATTACCTGCAAGGCCATCGCCGCCGGTTGACCGCGCGGACATGGCGAGCACGCTTGGGAGGGCGCAGATGTTCACTCGCAGAAGTTTCCTGGCTACCAGTCTGGGCGCGCTTGCCGCGCCCGCGCTGACAGCCTGTTCGCGGTCATCCAACGCCGCACCGGCCGGTGCGCAGCTGTTGACCGCCACCGACGTCCACGTCGCCGATTACCCCACCGTCACCGCGGTGAAATGGATCGGGAAGACGCTGGAAGAAAAAACCGGCGGCCGGCTGCGGCTGCGCCAGTATCACTCCGGCCAGCTGGGCCGTGAGTCCGAGGCGATCGACATGGCCCGCTTCGGCGCCATCGATATCACCCGCGTCTACTCCGGCGCGCTCAACAACGCGTTTCCGCTGACCCAGGGCCTGTGCCTGCCGTATGTGTTCGAGTCGGTGGCGCATATGCGCCGCGCGCTCGACGGCGGCGTCGCCGATACGGTCCTGCAGGGCTTTGAAACGCGCGATCTGGTCGGCCTGGCCATCTACGATTCCGGGGCGCGCTGCTTCTACAACACCAAGCACCCGATCGTGGAGCCCAAGGATCTGCACGGTCTCAAGCTGCGCGTGGCGTCCTCGGACATCTTCATCCAGCTGATGCGCCTGCTCGGTGCCAACCCGACCCCGATGTCGCTGGGCGACACCTTCTCGGGCATGGAAACGCACATGATCGACGGTGCGGAAAACAACATGCGCAGCTTCCATTCCAGCCGTCATTTCGAGGCCGCGCACTACTGGTCGCAGAGCGATCACTCCTATGCACCGGACGTGCTGCTGATGTCGCGCCAGAGCTTCGATGCGCTGAGTCCGGCCGACCGTACCCTGGTGATCGAGACCGCGCGTGAATCGGTGCAGGTGATGCGCGAGCAGTGGGATGCCTCGGAAAACACCGCCCGCCAGGCCGTGGCCGACTTCGGCATCAAGTTCAACGAGGTCGACATGCCGGCCTTCCGCAAGGCCGCCGACCCGCTGCTGCAGCGTTACCTGCAGCAGCCGGAGCTGGCCGCCCTCACCCGTCGCATCCGCGACTTCGCCTGAGGCCCCGACGCGATGTCCGACTCGACTTCCGAAACCGTCATCACCCCCACCGGGCCGCAGCGCCTGCTCAACATCATTGCCGACGTGGCGATCTACATTGCCGTCATCGCCCTGCTGGGCCTGGTGGTGGTGCAGGGCTGGCAGGTGTTCGCCCGCTATGTGATCAATGATTCGCCCAGCTGGACCGAGCCGGTCACGCTGCTGCTGCTGGCCACGGCGATGAGCCTGGGTGCGGCCACCGGTGTGCATACCCGCCGCCACTTCGGTTTCTTCCTGCTGGCCGCGCACATGGGCCCGGGCCTGCGCCGCGCGGTGGATGTGTTCACCGCGCTGGTGGTGGCCGTGCTGGGCGTGGTCATCGCCTGGTGGGCGGCGGTGCTGCTGATGGACGGCCTGGATATCAAGGCCGCCGGCGCCCACCTGCCGCAGAGCATCAACTACCTGCCCCTGTCGATCGGTGGCGCCTTGATGGCGATCTTCGCCGTGAACCAGATGGCGCTGGCTGTACGGCCGGCCGATGCCGTTGCCGAGGGAGATCGCTGAGTCATGGGTATTACCATTCTTTTCACCGTGTTCGCGGTGCTGTTGCTGCTCGGTGTGCCGGTCGCGTTCGCGCTGGCCGCCGCCGCCCTGGCCACGCTGTGGTACCTGGATCTGCCGACGCTGGTGCTGGTCCAGCAGATCTCCGCCGGTACCGGGTCGGCCTCGCTGATCGCCATTCCATTGTTCATCTTCGCCGGTGAAATCATGATGCGCGGCGGCATCTCCGAGCGTCTGATCTCGCTGGCCTCGTCGCTGGTCGGTCGCATGCGCGGTGGCCTGGGCCAGGTCTCGATCCTGTCCTCGCTGTTCTTCGGCGGTGTGTCCGGCTCGGCCATCGCCGATGTCTCGGCGGTCGGCGGCACGATGATTCCGCAGATGGTCAAGCGCGGTTACGACCGTGACTTCGCGGTCAACGTCAGCATCACCGCCGCGCTGGTCGCGCTGCTGGTGCCGCCGTCGCACAACCTGATCCTGTTCTCGGCCGCGGCCGGTGGTGGCCTGTCGATCGCCGATCTGTTCGCGGCCGGTATCGTGCCGGCGCTGCTGATGACCGTCGTGCTGATGATCACCGGTTATCTGGTGGCACGCCGCCGCGGTTACGGCGTGGAGATCTTCCCGGGCTGGCGTGCGGTGCTGCTGCGCCTGGTCTCGGCGCTGCCTGGCCTGGGCCTGGTCGCGCTGATCTTCATCGGTATCCGGGCCGGCATCTTCACCGCGGTGGAGAGCGCGGCGATCGCCGTGGTCTACGCGCTGCTGGTGACCACCGTGCTGTACCGCCAGCTCGACTGGCGCGAGTTCCTCGGCACGGTCACCCATGCCGCGCGCAGCACCGGTGTGATCCTGTTCGTGATCGCCACGGCCGCCGTGTTCGGCTGGCTGCTGGCCTATCTCGAAGTGCCCTCGGCCGCGGTCAACTTCCTGCAGTCGTTCGCGCACAGCCAGTTCATGGTGCTGCTGATGATCGTGATCATGCTGTTGCTGCTGGGCACCTTCATGGACCTGGCGCCGATGATCCTGATCTGCACGCCGATCTTCCTGCCGGTGGCCAAGGCCTACGGCATCGATCCGATCCACTTCGGCCTGGTGCTGGTGCTGACCGGTGGCCTGGGCCTGGTGACGCCGCCGGTGGGCTCGGTGCTGTTCATCGGGACCGCGATCGGCAAGATCAGCGTCGGCGAGAGCATGCGCTCGATCTGGCCGTTCTGGTTCGCCGCGCTGGGCGTGCTGTTGATCGTGACCTTCTTCCCGGAAATGTCGCTGTGGCTGCCCGCCCTGCTGCGCGCGTAAGCGTGCGGCGGCTGGCAGCCCTGCTGTGGATCGCCCTGCCCTGCGCCGTCATGGCGCAGCGCCAGGACATCCCGCTGCGCGGCTTCCAGGACGGCATCCACCATTGGCAGAGCGGGCATGGCACGGACTACCCGCGCTATGCCCCTGATCAGTACCGACAGATCGCCGACAACCTGGTCGTGCTGCAGCGGCGTGGTGGGGGCTGGGCGGTCAACCAGGATCCGCAGCGGATCCTCGATGATGCCGCCAGGGCACAGGTGCTGGCCGACCAGGCCACCCCCGGCGGCAGCCTCGACAACCGCAACATCTACACCCAGGTCAGCTACCTGGCCGACGCCTTCGCGCGCAGCGGCGATGCCCGCTACCGCGACGCGGCCGTACGCGGGCTGGATTTCATTCTCGCCGAGCAGATCCCCGGCTGTGGTGGCTGGCCGCATTCGGTGCCCTCGCGCACGTCGTACCACGGCCACATCACCTTCGCCGACGATGTCACCAGCGGTGTGTTGACCACGCTGCGGCGCATCCAGCGCGAGCCGGCGTTCGGCTTCATCACGGCCGGTCAGCGTGCCCGCGTGGACGCGGCCGTGACCGCCGGCGATGCCTGCCTGCTGCGCCTGCAGGTGCGCCAGGACGGCGTGCCGACGATCTGGGCCGGGCAGTACGACCGCACCACCTTGCTGCCCGCGCAGGGCCGGAAGTTCGAGCTGCCGGCGCTGGTCACCGACGAGAGTGTCGGCGTGGTCCGCTACCTGATGTCGATCCCCGATCCCGCGCCGGAGGTGGTCGCCTCGGTCCACGCCGCGATGGCGTGGTTCCAGGCGCATGCGTTGACCGGGTGGCGGCTGGAGACCTTCGAAACCACCCCCGCGCAGTTCCAGTTCCATCGCACCACGGTCGACCGCCGCCTGGTCGCCGATCCGGGCGCGCCGCTGCTGTGGGGCCGCTTCCACGACCTGCACGACAGTGGCGTGCTGCTGGCCAACCGCGAGGGCGAACGCGTCGCCACGTTCAACGACATCCCGCGCGAGCGCCGCACCGGCTATCACTGGTACGGCACCTGGCCGCAGGCCCTGATCACCACCGAGTACCCACGCTGGCAACAGCGTCTTGCCGGGCCCGGGGCGCGCTGAGCGCGGCCGGCCCACGATACGTTCAAGGGAGAAAGACGATGCACCTGAGGAAGACCCTGGCGAGCTTCGCCACTGCCTGCCTGCTGCTGGCCGGCGCCGGCCACGCCGCCGAGCCGGCCACCCACTGGACGCGCGGGATCGAGAACCAGCGCCAGGCCGATCTGGGCAACGGCACCTTCCTCAACCCGGTGTTCGCCGGTGATCGCCCGGATCCTTCCGTGCTCAAGGATGGGGAGGACTACTACCTCACCTTGTCCTCGTTCGATGCCTACCCCGGCCTGCCGATCTGGCACTCGCGCGATCTGGTCAACTGGCAGCCGCTGGGCCACGCGATCACCAAGAACGTCGGTGCGATCTGGGCGCCGGACATCGTCAAGCACGGCAGCCGCTATTACATCTATTTCCCGGCCCGCACCGGCGAGACCCGCAGCAACTTCGTGGTCTGGGCCGACAGCATCAAGGGCCCGTGGAGCGAGCCCATCGATATCGGCCTGGGCAGCTACATCGATCCCGGCCATGCGGTGGGCGAAGACGGCAAGCGCTACCTGTTCCTCAGCGGTGGCGACTACGTGCAGCTGGCCGATGACGGCCTGAGCGTGGTCGGCACGCCCAAGCACGTCTACGACGGCTGGAAGTACCCGGAAAGCTGGGACGTGGAGGCCTATGCGCAGGAAGGCCCGAAGATCAACTTCCGCGATGGCTGGTACTACATGACCACCGCCGTGGGTGGCACCGCCGGCCCGCCGACCGGGCACATGGTGATCACCGCGCGCTCGCGCTCGATCCACGGCCCGTGGGTGAATGCGCCGAACAACCCGATCATGCGTACCCGGTCGGCCGCCGAGCCGTGGTGGTCGCGCGGCCATGCCACGGTGATCGAAGGCACCGACGGGCGCTGGTGGATGATGTATCACGGCTACGAGAACGGGTACTGGACGCTGGGCCGCCAGGCCCTGCTGGAGCCGATCGAATGGACCGCCGATGGCTGGTTCGTGGCCAAGGGCGGCGACCTCGGCCAGCCGCTCGCCAAGCCGTCGGGCACCTCGGTCGGCCAGCACGGCATGGCGTTGTCCGACGATTTCCGCGGCAGCACGCTCGGTGCGCAGTGGTCGTTCTTCAACCCGGCCCAGGACGAGTACAAGCGCCTGGCCTTCACCGGCAAGGGCATGGTGCTGCAGGGCAAGGGCAGCACCCCGCGCGACAGCTCGCCGCTGACCGCCATCGCCGGCGACAAGGCCTACCAGTTCGAGGTCGAGATGGAGATCGCCCCGGGCGCGGTGGGCGGGGCCCTGCTCTACTACAGCGACCGCCTGTATGTGGGCGTGGGCAGCAACGGCGAGAAGTTCATCATGCACCGCTACGGCGAGGAGCGCCCCACCCGGCTGGCCCCCAGCGCCACCGGCGGCACGCTGTGGCTGCGGGTGACCAACAACCGCCACATCGTCACCATCCACTCCAGCACCGACGGCAAAACCTGGCAGAAGTACCCGGTTCAGATGGAAGTCTCCGGCTACCATCACAATGTGGCGGGCAAGTTCCTGGCCCTGAAGCCGGCGATCTATGCTGCCGGCGACGGCAAGGTCGAGTTCCGGAATTTCCGCTACCGCGCCCTCGATTGAGCTCCCCGCTAGAATCCCTTGACTCATCCCCGGTTTGAACGACATGTCATTGCGCAGCAAAACCGATCCGTCGCCGCACGGATTGACCAAAGGCAAGGCCGCCACGATCAACGACATCGCGCGTCTGTCCGGGGTATCGAAGAAGACCGTCTCGCGCATCATCAACAACTCGCCGCTGGTGCGTAAGGACACGCGCGAGAAGGTGGAAGCACTGATGCGCGAGGTCGGTTACACGCCGGACCCGCTGGCCCGCGGGCTGGCATTCCGCCGCTCGTTCCTGATCGGTATGGTCTACGACAACCCGACCGCCCAGTACATCGTGGACATGCAGTACGGCGCGCTGGATGCGCTGCGCGGCTCCAGTTTCGAACTGGTCGTGCATCCCTGCGATTCGCGCAGCCCCGGCTACATCGACGGCGTGCGCCGCTTCGTCCAGCAGCAGAAGCTGCACGGCGTGATCCTGGTGCCACGTGCCTCCGAAGACCAGGCGCTGGTGGACATGCTCGATGAGATCGGCTGCCGCTTCACCCGGATCGCCTCGCTGCCGCTGGACGAAACCTCGCAGATGGTGGTCACCCACGACCGCGACGGTGCCGCCGAAGCGGCCGATTACCTGCTCTCGCTGGGCCACCGCGATATCGCCCTGGTCACCGGCCCGAGTGCCTACCGCTCGGCGCACGAACGCACCGCCGGCTTCATCGATGCCCTCGCCAAGCGCGGCATCGAGCTGCCCCCGGCGCGCATCGTCGAGGCCGGCTATACCTTCGAATCGGGCGTGGCCGCCGCCGAAAAGCTGCTGCTGGGCAAGCAGCGCCCGACCGCCATCTTCACCGGTAACGATGAAATGGCCGCCGGTATCTACAAGGTCGCGCTGCGCGCGGGCATCAACATCCCACGCCAGCTCTCGATCATCGGCTACGACGACAGCCCGCTGGCCTCGCGCCTGTGGCCGTCGCTGACCTCGGTGCGGCGCCACACCCGCGACACCGGCCGCACAGCGGCCGCGATGCTGATCCAGCCCGACGGCCAGGCGGTGATGCAGCACGCCAGCGTGCGCCCGCACCTGATCGTGCGCGACTCCTGTCAGCCCCCCGAGGATTGACGCCCCGGGCGTCAATCCTCGGCGCCTCC
The DNA here is from genome assembly GCF_039674525.1 of Stenotrophomonas sp. TWI377. Lineage (NCBI taxonomy): Bacteria > Pseudomonadati > Pseudomonadota > Gammaproteobacteria > Lysobacterales > Lysobacteraceae > Stenotrophomonas > Stenotrophomonas sp. TWI377. The sequence goes on along the minus strand of NZ_JBDJNT010000002.1, from coordinate 171,351 downwards.
CCCTGTCCTGTCGCCTCCCGTCCCGACCCCGTCTGCGGGCCACCCGACCTATCGTGCGCTGCAAAATGACACCGGTTTACCAACTGGCTACAATCACCTGAAATCGTGCCGGGGCCGACGCATCGCCCCACCCCTGCTCTGGAGACGCCATGTACTGCAAGACCCATTACGCCACCCATCCCGACGCCATCAAGGGCGCCAGCAATGACGACCTGCGCGACCTGTACCTGCTCGACGGTCTGTTCAACGCCGATGCGGTGACCCTGAAGTACACCCACTACGAGCGCTTCGTGCTCGGCGGTGCGGCCCCGGTCAACGGCCCGGTCTCGCTGCCCAAGCAGACCGAACCGGCCTCGGCCGCCGGCCATGCCTTCCTGGAACGCCGCGAGCTGGGCGTGATCAACGTCGGCGCCGGCAGCGGTACCATCACCGTGGACGGCACCGTGTTCACGCTGGGCCCGAAGGATGGCCTGTACGTGGCCATGGGCAGCGAAGACGTGGTGTTCGCCTCCGATGACGCCGCCAACCCGGCGCAGTTCTACCTGGCCTCGACCCCGGCGCACGCGCGCTTCGAGACCAAGGCGCTGTCGATCAAGGACGCCGTGGCCCTGGACCGTGGCGCGCTGGAAACCAGCAACGAGCGCACCATCTACCAGTACATCGTGCCGGCCACCTGCCAGTCCTCGCAGCTGCTGCTGGGCCTGACCGTGCTCAAGCCTGGCAGCGTCTGGAACACCATGCCGCCGCACCTGCATGACCGCCGCAGCGAAGTGTATTTCTACTTCGATCTGGGTCAGAACGACCGCGTGTACCACTTCATGGGCGAGCCGGACGCGCAGCGTCACATCGTCATCCAGAACAACGAAGCCGTCGTGTCGCCGCCGTGGTCCATCCACATGGGCGCCGGCACCAGCAATTACGCCTTCATCTGGGCGATGGGCGGCGAGAACCTGGATTACACCGACATGCACGTGCTGGACATCTGCCAGCTCAAGTGACCCCGACGCGCCGCCGGCATCGCGCCGGCGGCGTCTGTTACGCATTGGACAAGGACTACATACGCAATGGCTAATCCGTTCAGTCTGGAAGGCAAGGTCGCCCTCGTCACCGGTGGCAACACCGGCCTGGGCCAGGGCATCGCGGTCGCATTGGCGCAGGCCGGTGCCGACGTCGCCGTGGCCGGCATCGCGCCGCCCACCGAGACCATCGCCAAGATCACCGCGCTGGGCCGCCGCTGCCTGGCGATCGAAGCGAACCTGATCAGCATCGAGCCGGTCGAGCGCGTCATCCGCGAAACCATCGAAGGCCTGGGCGGCCTGGATATCCTGGTCAACAACGCCGGCCTGATCCGCCGCGCCGATGCCGTGGAGTTCAGCGAGCAGGACTGGGACGACGTGATGAACGTCAACATCAAGTCCGCGTTCTTCATCTCGCAGGCCGCCGGCAAGCATTTCATCGCCCAGGGCCGCGGCAAGATCATCAACATCGCCTCGATGCTGTCCTTCCAGGGCGGTATCCGGGTGCCGTCGTACACGGCCAGCAAGAGCGGCATCGCCGGCATCACCCGTCTGCTCGCCAACGAATGGGCCAGCAAGGGCATCAACGTCAACGCGATCGCCCCGGGCTACATGGCGACCGACAACACCGCCGCGCTGCGCGCCGACGAGGACCGCAACAAATCCATCCTCGATCGCATCCCGGCCGCGCGCTGGGGCACCCCGGAAGACCTCGGCGGCACCGCCGTGTTCCTGGCCTCCAGCGCCTCGGACTACGTCAACGGGGCGGTGCTGCCGGTTGATGGCGGCTGGCTCGCCCGGTAACACCATCGCTATGCGCTGGCGCTCCCACGATCTGCGCTGCAGATCGTGGGCCCCGAGCAATCGTTGCATCCAGACCGCCACCGCTTCGCGGTCGCCCCCTGACTCAGGGGGCTTTCCACCAGATGCACGCCGGTAGTGCCGGCCGCTGGCCGGCAGCTCTCCACCCAGGAGCATGACCATGCTGCGTTTGCTGTTGTCCCTGTCGTTCCTCCTCGCGGCCCCCAGCGCGCTGTGTGCCCCACACCGCATCTTCATTGCCGGGGATTCCACCGCCGCCGCGTACGGCCCGGAGCGCGCGCCACAGGCCGGCTGGGGCCAGGCCCTGCAGAGCTATCTCGATCCCGCTGTGTGGGAGGTCCGCAACCACGCCAAGGGCGGCCGCAGCACGCGCAGCTTCATCGATGAGAAGCGCCTGGATGCGATCGCCGCCGAGCTCCAGCGCGGGGACGTGCTGCTGATCCAGTTCGGCCACAACGATGCCAAGTTCGAAGATCCCACCCGCTATACCGATCCCGCTACGGCGTACCCGCAGTTCCTGATGCGCTACGTGCAGCTGGCCCGCGACAAGGGCGCCACGCCGGTGCTGATCACCCCGGTGGCGCGGCTGCTGTACGACTTCGGTTCGCTGCTGGACACGCACGGTGTGTACACCCAGGCGGTGAAAGCGCTGGCGACCCGCGAGCAGGTCGCGCTGATCGATCTCAACGACAGTTCCACGCGCTGGATCCGCGGGCTGGGCGAACATGGCGCCAAGCCGTATTTCATGTTCGTGCCCGAGCAGAACAAGGCCGATGGCACGCACTTCAGCGTGGCCGGTGCGACGGCGGTGGCGTGCCTGGTGATGCGCGACTGGCTGGCGTTGCAGCCTGACCTCACGTCGGCGCTGAAGCGCGATATCGACTGCGAGGTGCGCAGTGCGGGGCAGGGCGGTGAGGCCGCCAAACCCTCGCGCGTGGTCCACGAGCGTGACATCGCGGTGACCCAGCCCGGCCCGCATGGTGGAGCTGGGCCGACCACGGCGTATCCGTTTTTCGCCGAAGACACCGACCTGCCGTTCGTACTTCGCAAGCGCGTGCTGCACAAGGGGGCCGGCATCGGCCTGCACCCCCAGCACAAAGACGAGATCTACTACATCGTCAGCGGGCAGGGCAGCTACGTGCTGGATGGGAAGCAGTACGACGTGGCGGAGGGGGATGCGCTGCTGACGCGAACGGGCAGTTCGCATGCGCTGCAGCAGGTGGGGGAGATGGATCTGGTGGTGCTGCTGGCGTATCCCCGGTAGAGCCGACCGTTGGTCGTCTGCTCCAGCTCCACGGCATCCGCCGCATCGTGGCTCGAACGGCAGCCGACCAACGGTCGGCTCTACCGATCGCACAACGGTCGGCTCTACCGATCACACAACGGTCGGCTCTACCGATCACACGTCGCCGCCGTCTTCCCAGCCTTCGCCGGTGCCCTTCTGGAACACCGTGTCGCTGGCCTGCACCTCACCGGCGGGCAGATGGTCCTTGGCTTCCAGCGCGGCATAGATCGGGGTGAAGTCCGCCGCGGTCGCGGCCATCAACTGCTCGAAGCTGTCGATGACGAAGTAGGTTTTCTGGAAGGTGTCGATGCGGTAGCGGGTGCGCATGATCCGCTCCAGATCGAAGCCGATCCGGTTCGGCGCCGCCGACTCCAGCGAGTACAGCGATTCGCCCTTCGAGGAGACGATGCCGGCGCCATAGATGCGCAGGCCTTCCTCGGTGTTGATCAGGCCGAACTCCACCGTGTACCAGTACAGGCGTGTCAGGTGCTGCAGCGCTTCCGGGCCGATCGCATGCGCCTTGACGCCGCCGCGGCCGTAGGCGGCCATGTAGTCGGCGAACACCGGGTTCATCAGCAGCGGCACATGCCCGAACAGGTCATGGAACATGTCCGGCTCGGCGATGTAGTCGATCTGGTCCGGACGGCGGATCCACCAGGTGACCGGGAAACGGCGGTTGGCCAGATGGTCGAAGAAATCCAGTTCCGGCAGCAGCCCCTCCACACCCACCAGGGTCCAGCCGGTGGCGGCGCCGAGCACCTCATTGAGCTGGTCGAAGCGCGGGATCATGTGCGCGCTCATGCCCATCTCGTCCTGCGCGTGCAGGAACTCCTTGCTGGCGCGGCCTTCCAGCAGCGCACGCTGGCGCTGGTACAGCGTGCTCCAGGTGGCGTGGTCGTCGGCGGTGTAGCTGTCCCAGGGCTGTTCCACGATGGCGGTGGTATAGACCGGCACGTATCCCTTGTCGGTCTGCTGGTGTTCGACGCGGCGGGGGGCGGTGGCGGTTTCCATCGTGGTGGTCTCCTGGGAAGTCATCTGTCGATGCTAGGGCAGGGCACGCGCAAGAGGTTTGCAAAGTTGCGCGGATATGGGCTTCTGGCGCAAGATCATTGCGTCCACCTCATGTTGCGGGGCAGCAATGGCCGGAGATACCCAGTTCGACCGCACGGATCTGCGCTTGCTGGCCGAAATCCAGCAACACGGCCGCGCGACCAACGCCGAGTTGGCCGCACGGGTGAATCTGTCTCCGTCGGCCTGCCTGCGGCGCGTCCAGCGGCTGGAAAGCGAGGGCGTGATCGCCGGCTATGGCGCCCGCCTGGAGCCGCGCCAGATTGGCCTGGGCCTGCAGGCCTTCGTCCGGGTGCAGCTGGAGAAGCACGACCAGCACGCCATCGGCGTGTTCGCCGACAGCGTGCTGAACTGGGATGAGGTGGTGGCCTGCCATGCGCTCACCGGCGACATGGATTACCTGCTGCACATCTACGTGCGCGACCTGGAGCACTTTTCCAGCTTCCTGCTCGACAAGCTGCTCAATGCCGCCGGCGTGGCCGACGTCAATTCCAGCTTCGTGCTGCGCACGGTGAAGGATTTCCGCGCGCTGCCGTTGTCGCAGTTGGAATGACGCGGATCGCCCTCGCGACCGCACGGTAGAGCCGACCATTGGTCGGGTTCGTGGAGACCAGAGCCAGGAGCAGCCGACCAACGGTCGGCTCTACCGGTGGCAGGGCTTCAGCCCTCGCACTTTTCCTTGCGCCCCATCAGCTTGCCCACGCGCGAGGGCTCATCGCACTTGGGCGGCGGGGGCGGGGCCAGCGCGGCCGCACGCGCCTTCTGCAGTTGCTGGACCTTGGCGCGGATCTGCGGCATCGCCGCCATCGCGGCCTTCTCGCCTTCCAGGATCGCGTTGTTGCGCTGGCCGAAATCGGCGGCGCCGATGTCCAGCACCTTCGGCCGGATGATCACGTCCGCGCGCGCCAGTTCCTGCTCGCCCAGGCGCTGGCCCATGATCGAGATCGACTGGTTGACGATGCCGAGCATGCCGGTCGGCGCCTTGCCGCTGGCCTTGCTGGAGATGTCCACGGCGATCACGATGTCCGCGCCGAGCTGGCGCGCCGCATCCACCGGCACCGGGCTGACCACGCCGCCGTCGATGTAGTTGTACTTGCCGATCTTCACCGGCTCGAACACACCGGGGATGCTGCTGGAGGCGCGCACGGCCTGGCCGACGTTGCCCCGCACGAACACGGTGCGCTCGCCGGTTTCCAACTGGGTGGCGACCGCGGCGAAGGGCTTGCTCAGCTTTTCGGCGGGACGGTTGTCGACCTGTGCGTTGACGTAGTCCTGCAGCTTCTGGCCTTGGACCAGGCCGCCGGAGAACAGGCGCACGTCGCGGATGCTGGCTTCATCCAGGGCCACCGCCTTGGACTGCATCTGGAACGCGTCCATGCCGCTGGCATACAGCGCGCCGACCACGCTGCCGGCGCTGGTGCCGGACACCACCACCGGTTCGAAGCCGTTGGCCTCCAGCATCTTGATCACGCCGATATGCGCAAAGCCCTTGGCCGCGCCGCCGCCCAGCGCGATGCCGATCTTGACCGGCTTGGCCGGGGTCACCGGCACAGCCGCCGGCGGCGGGGTCGGGCGCACGGGGTCACCGCCGCAACCGGCCAGCAGGCCGAGCAGGGCAACGGACAGCGTCAGGCGGGTACGGCGCAGTGAAGTCATCGGCGTGGCAACTGAATGGGCATCAAGGGGCGCCAGCATACCGAAGCGATGGCGCGCCCGGCAGAACAGCCGGGCAGGGCATTCAGGCCATGACCGGGGAGGTCAGGCCGCGACGGCCGTCACAACGCGCCTGCCCGGGAGGGCGTAATGAATAGCGGTTGTTTGCGGCTCTGTTGCTGTACTGCAACAATTGTCTGGTAGCGCCGGTCCACCACCCCTCCCAACACAGCCTAAACGCCATGTTCCCGAACCGCACTGCCCACGGCCGTTTCCCGTCCGTGCACCCGCTCGTTGTCGCCCTTGCCGCCCTGCTGCCATTGACGGCCGCAGCCCAGGACGCCCCCGCCGCCAAGGATCCGGTCGCCCTCGATACGCTGCAGGTCACGGCGCAACGCCGCGTCGAAAACGCCAAGGACGTGCCGGTCTCGATCTCGGCCATCCAGGGTGAAAAGCTCGACGTGCTCGGTTCGGCCGGCGATGACATCCGCTTCCTGTCGGCGCGTGTGCCCAGCCTGAACATTGAATCGTCCTACGGTCGTGCCTTCCCGCGGTTCTACATCCGCGGCCTGGGCAACACCGATTTCGACCTCAATGCCTCGCAGCCGGTCTCGCTGGTGTATGACGACGTGGTGCAGGAAAGCCCGCTGCTGAAGGGCTTCCCGCTGTTCGACCTGGCCGGTGTGGAAGTGCTGCGCGGCCCGCAGGGCACGCTGTTCGGCCGCAACACCCCGGCCGGCGTGGTGAAATTCGATTCGGCGCGTCCCTCGCAGGATGCCGACGGCTACATCAAGGTCGCCTACGGCAGCTACAACACCTGGAACACGCAGGGCGCCTACGGCGGCCCGTTGACCGACCGCTGGTCGGCGCGCGTGTCCGCGCTGTACCAGCGCCGCGACGACTGGGTCACCAACACCCGCCAGGGCGCCCCGGCGCAGGGCTTCGAGGGCTATGACGAAGCCGCCGCCCGCGTGCAGTTCCTGTACGAAGGCGACGATGTCGAAGCGCTGTTCAACCTGCACAAGCGCAAGCTCAACGGCACCGCGCGCCTGTTCCGCGCCAACATCCTCAAGCCGGGCACCAACCAGCTGGTCGAGAACTTCGACCGCGATGAAGTCTCCACCGATGGCCAGAACTTCTCCGACCTGGAAACCTGGGGCGGCAGCGCGCGCCTGAAGTGGGATCTGGGCCGCGTGACGCTGCACTCGATCACCGGTTACGAGACCGCCGAATCGCTGAACCACGGCGACATCGACGGCGGCTACGGTGCCAGCTTCCTGGGCGCCGGCAACTACGGCCCGGGCAACATCCCGTTCGCCTCCGAATCGGCCGATGGCCTGCCGCACCACCGCCAGTGGACCCAGGAATTCCGCGTGGAATCCAATGAGTGGGGCCGCTTCGACTGGCAGGCCGGCGTGTTCTACTTCGATGAAGATGTCACCATCGACAGCTTCAACTACGACTCGCTGACCCCGGGCAATCCGCAGACTGGTCACGCCGTGCAGCAGCAGCGCAACAAGGCGTGGGCCGCGTTCGCCTCCGGCGATTTTGACGTGACCGAGCGCTTCAAGCTGCGCGGTGGCGTGCGTTACACGCAGGACAAGAAGGACTTCAGCGCCAGCGTGCTGCAGGCCGTGCCGTTCGGCACCCCGGTCAGTGGCCCGTACATCGCCAGGACCGACGTCAACGACGTCAGCTGGGACCTGAGCGGCGTCTACCAGATCACCGACAACCTCAACGCGTATGCCCGCGTGGCCAAGGGCTTCCGCGCGCCGTCGATCCAGGGCCGCCTGGCTTTCGGTGGCGTCTCGCAGGCCGATTCGGAGAAGGTGATCTCGTACGAGGCCGGCATCAAGGCCGACCTCTTCGATCGTCGCGCGCGCCTGGGCTTCAACGTGTTCCGCTACAACGTTGATGGCCAGCAGCTGATCGCCGTGGGTGGCACCAACAACACCGCGACCCTGCTCAATGCCGACAAGACCCTCGGCCAGGGCGCCGAGCTCGACTTCGAAGCCTACCTGACCGACCACGTCCTGCTGACCCTGGGCAGCAGTTACAACGACACCGAGATCAAGGACAAGGATCTGGCGGTGGCGATCTGTGGCGGCGGCTGCACCATCACCGACCCGACCACGGTCATCGATGGCGGCACCTATGCGCTGGTCAACGGCAACCCGCTGCCGCAGGCGCCGAAGTGGATCCACAACCTGACGTTGCGCGCCGGCTTCCCGGTCAACGATGCCAGCGAGTTCTACGTCTACACCGACTGGGCCTACCGCAGCGAAGTGAACTTCTTCCTGTACGAGTCGCCGGAGTTCCGCAGCCGCTCCTCGCTGGAAGGTGGCCTGCGCCTGGGCTACAACTGGGATTACGGCCAGTACGACGTGGCCGTGTACGGCCGCAACCTGACCGACCAGGTCCGCGTGGTGGGCGCAATCGACTTCAACAACCTGACCGGCTTCCTCAACGAGCCGCGTACGTTCGGTCTGGAGTTCACCGCGAAGTTCTGATCCACGACATGCGGTAGGTGCCCACCGTGGGTGGGCACGCCCCTGAAACGAAAACGGCGCGGAGAAATCCGCGCCGTTTTTCGTCCTGCGAGGTAGAGCCGACCGTTGGTCGGCTGCCCCAATCCCGTTACAGCTCTGCTGTCTGTCGATCGGCGCCGTGAGGAGCCGGCCAGCGGCCGGCACTACCAGCAACGCAACTCCACCGACACGCGGTGTCTTACAACGCGCTCGCCGGCCGCACCTTCAACACCGCTTCTTCAGTCGCGCAATCCCGTGCCGAATGGAGCCCCGCCTTGCGTGCCGCCACGATTTCCTTGCGTGCAGCCAGCAGGTCGCTGTTGAAGGCGGCATTGTCATGCAGGCGTGCCACAGCAGCAGCGCCCATGAAACGGCCCTCCAGGATGTCGCTCTGCCAATGCACGTTGCAGACCAGGCGACTCTCGCCGTAGTTGCGGCCGCGTGCGTGGATCGCATCGGCGCGGTCCGGGGCGATCTCCGAGAGGATCAGGGCCCAGGCCCAGCCGATCGAGGTGTGGCCGGACGGATAGGAGCCGTTGCCGCGCAGGTCCTGCTCGTCTTCCGGCGAACAGGTCGGTTCGTTGTTGACCATGAACGGCCGCGCGCGCTGGTAGTGCTTCTTCGCCGTGCGGGTGGCCGCGCTGGCATCGATCCGGCTGCGTTCGAGCAGGCGGTACAGGGCCGGCGTCTTCACCGCATCCACCTCGACATCGATCGCACACGAGAACTGGTTGGCACCGGCCGGGAAGGCGAGTTCGGCGTCGCGATGGGCCTGTTCGAAGCGCGGGCTGCCGCGCAGGCCACGGGCTTCACGGCTGACCTGTTCGTCCAGTGCGAAGCCGGCCGAACCGGCGGCCGGCGGTGCCGGTACCAGTGCCAGGCTGTCCGGCACGGCCGTGCTCTGCAGGTAGCCGACCGCCTTGGTGGTGACCGAGGCTTCCACCGCCGTGGTGCGCGGCGCGGCCGTTGACGAACAGCCGGCGAGGGCGGCGAGCAGGGCGGTCACCAGCAGCGGGCGAACGGCAGCAGAGCGCAGGGACGACGACATCGGCAGGTCTCGAAGAGGGGGAGCCGCATGATCGCAGCTTCCTCTGGCAACGACAGCGGCCGTTCGTCATCCGGCCAGATCCGGCATGGCCGTGCCCCGGATGACGGAAACCCGCGACTGGTTCACGGATTTCATGGGTCGCACGACATAGCGTCATCGCAGGCGCCATCGATCGTCATATCTCCATGGATATATGCACCCCATGGCAACGCGGCAGCGCCGTCATCAGGGGGATCACCTGCAAGGAGACAGCGGATGCGAAGCAACGCGGGAAGGTGGGGTGGCGGTCTCGCCCTGGGTCTGATGCTGGCGTGCGGCACCACGCACGCGGCCGATGTGGTGGGCGTGGCGTTCGTGCACGGCACCGGCAAGCAGACCGACGCACGTACGGACTACTGGCAGCCGGGCATCATCGACACCGTGCGCCAGGGGCTGCCCAACAGCAGCAACTACACGGTCATCAACTGTGATTTCGAACAGTACATGTGGACGCCCGAGGCGGCGGGTTGCCTGGCCGGGCAGCTGACCACCTTCATCAACAGCAAGGGCATCACCAAACTGGTGGTGATCACCCATTCCAACGGCGGCAACGTGGTGCGCTGGATCCTCTCCAACCCCACCTATGACAGCCGCTATCCGAAGATCATCCAGACGGTCAGCAAGGTCACTGCGCTGGCGCCGTCCTCGGCCGGCACGCCGCTCGCCGACGCGGTGCTCAACGGCAACGTGTTCGAAACCTCGGTGGGCTGGCTGCTGGGCTACAAGAGCGATGCCGTGCGGCAGCAGCAGGTGGGCCACATGGCCACCTACAACGCGCAGAACCTGTACGGCACCGCTGGCCGCCCTGCGTTGCCCAAGCCGTTCCGCGCCGTGGTCGGCTCGGATGTGGAATCGGCGGTGTGGGACAGCAACAGCTACTGCGGTGGCTATGCGCAGAACGTGGGCCTGGAGTTCACCCAGAACTGGTTGAACAGCTGCTCGGATGGCTTCCTGGAGTGCAGCAGCCAGAAGGCGGCCGGTACGACCTGGTTCACCGACACGCAGCGCACCCGGGGCGCCGAGCCGCTCAGCCACAACCAGAGCCGGCGCGAATGCTTCGGCCTGGGCACGATCCTGCGCAACGACCTGACCCTGTGAGGAGCCTCCCGATGATGCGACAGACGACGATCGCGGTGGCCCTGCTCGCCGCCCTGGCAGCCTTGCCACTGCAGGCGGCACAACCGTTGCTGGCCGCCCGCGCCAGCGACCAGGTCCCGCGTGCGGTAGAGCGTGCGCCCCTGCCGGCCGGACCGGTGGAGCAGGCACCGCTCAGCTTTGCGTGGGCGCTGGATCCCGCCCAGGCACTGGCCGCTGCGCCGGCCTTCATGGCCAGCAGCCGCAGCTACTGGGAGATGGTGGACGCGCCGGCGCTGCAGCAGGGCCTGGCCTTGCCGCTGACCGCGCCCGACGCGGTGATCCAGCTCAGTCCGGTGCAGGGCGCGCGTGCGCTGGATACCACCCAATGGCAGGTGCGTGACCCGGCCGGTGCGCTGGCGGTGGCCCAGGTGGTCGATGAGCAGCAACTGCGCGCGGCCGGGATGTCGGTCGGCACGGGCACGGCCATGGTCCGCACGGGCACCACATCGGCGGTCGGCAGCTACCGGCTGCAGAGCACACAGGCCCAGGGCCGCTACGTGGTGCAGGTGCTGGAACCCAACAGCCCGATCGCCCTGCAGCTGCAGGCGAGCAGCGAACGGGTGCTCGCCGGGGGCACGCTGGCGCTGAGCGCGCGTCTGGTCAACGACGGTGGCGCGGCTGCGGCACGGCCCGCCCGTGCCAGTACGCGGCCGCTGCCGGCCGTGGGCGAGGCCCTGCTGGTGGCGCCGGATGGCCGCAGCTGGCCGGTGCCGCTGGTCGCCGCCAAAGACGGTCTACGTGCCCAGGTGACGGTGCCGCAGGACATCGGCACGGCGCAGGGGCTGTGGGAGCTGCAGGCGTTCGTCAGTGCCGACGGCGTGCAGCGCGATGCCAAGGTGGCGTTTGCGGTGGCGCAGCCGACGGCGCGCTTCCAGGGCCAGGTCGAGGCGGATGCCAGCCGCCGCGAGGTGCGCCTGCCGTTGCAGATCGGTGCGCCCGGCCGCTACGAGGCGCGCGGTACGCTGTATGCCACCGGCCCGGACGGGACGCTGCGGCCCGTCGCGCAGGCACACAGTGCGGCGTGGTTCGCGACGGCAGGGGCGGGTGAGCTGCGCCTGCCGTTCGCCAGCGTGGCGTTGCCGAGTGGCTATGCCGCCCCGTTCGAAGTGCGCGACCTGCAGTTGCAGGACCAGAGCCGGATGGCACCGATCGAATCGCGTGCGGTGGCGGTGAGGTTCTAGGCTGCGTGACCTAACCCGCGAACGCACTCAATCGGCCGGCCTGATCCACCACCCGGATCGGGCCGCCGAACAGCTGGGACAACGGTGCATCGCGCAGCAGCTCCGCGCGCGGGCCGTCAGCGAGGATCTTGCCGCCGCGCAGCATCACCACCCGCTCGATCTCAGGGATGATCTCCTCGATGTGATGAGTGACCAGCACCAGGGTGATGCCCTGGCGGGCGAGCTCACGCATGGTGGCGATCAGCTGCTCGCGCGCGATCAGGTCCAGCCCGGTGGAGGGTTCATCCAGCAGCAGGGCCTGTGGGCGGTTCACCAGCGCCCGGGCGATCAGCACGCGCCGGGTTTCGCCGGCCGAGAGTTCGGCATAGCCGCGCTGCAGCAGCGGCAGGGCACCGGTCATGGCCAGGGTTTCACGCGCGCGCTCGCGCATCTCCGGGCTCACCTCGCGGAAGGCCGGCACCACGAAGCTGGCGAAGAAGCCGGTCAGCACCGCCTCTTCCACGGTCAGCCCGGGCATGTCGGAAAGATTGCTGCTCAGGTCGCCGGTGACGATGCCCAGCTGCGAGCGCAGCCGGTCCACCTGCCAGCGGTTCTGGCCGAGCACGCGCACCGCCACCGTGCCATCACCGTGCGCCAGCGGGTACAGCTCGCGGGTGATCAGCTTGATGAAGGACGACTTGCCGCAGCCATTGGGGCCGAGCAGCGCGGTGTGCTGGCCCTGTTCGATGCGCAGGCTGAGATCGTGCAGGACCCGGACCTGGCCGCGGATGACACAGGCGCGGTCGAGCTCGATCAGGGGGACGGGGGAGGCCGGCACCGCCGGTGAGGCTGCGACTGTCATGAATGCGGGGGCATGCTCACGAAGGTAAGGGGAGAACTGAATGACTGCGCAAAAATGGCATCGAAGGGATGAAGTTTGCAACGTCTGGCCCCATCATGTCCGAAGGTATCCCTGTTTCCTTGACGGCCGACTGCGGCCCGGAGTCCTGCGATGTTCGATACGCTCCTCAACTTCCTGACCGGCGGTGTCGTCGGCCTCGGCTGGTGGGGCATGGGTCTGGTGCTGCTGGTGTTCACCCAGCTGACCATCTTTGCCGTGACGCTGTATCTGCACCGCAGCCAGGCGCACCGGGGGGTGGATTTCCACCCGGTGATCGCGCACTTCTTCCGCTTCTGGACCTGGCTCACCACCTCCATGATCACCAAGGAGTGGGTGGCGATCCATCGCAAGCACCACGCCAAGGTGGAAACCGATGAAGACCCGCACAGCCCGGTGACCAAGGGCATCGGCATGGTGTTCTGGCGGGGCGTGGAGCTGTACCGCGAGGCCCGCGCGATGCGCGCGGACATCGAGCAGTACGGCCGCGGTGCTCCGGATGACTGGATCGAGCGTCACCTGTACACCCCGCACGCCAATCTCGGCCCTGTCGCGCTGCTGGTGATCAACAGCGTGCTGTTCGGCCTGCCCGGCGTGGCCCTGTGGGCGATCCAGATGGCCTGGATCCCGTTCTGGGCCGCCGGCGTCATCAATGGCCTGGGCCACTGGTGGGGCTACCGCAACTTCGAATCGGCCGACACCTCCACCAATCTGACGCCGTGGGCGTTCTGGGTGGGCGGCGAAGAGCTGCACAACAACCACCATGCCTTCCCGAGCTCGGCGCGCTTCTCGATGCGCCGCTGGGAGTTCGACATCGGCTGGGCGGTGATCCGCGGCCTGCAGGCGGTGCGTCTGGCCAAGGTGCTGCGCGTGGCGCCGAGCATGGACGTGCGCCCGAACATCGCCGTGCCGGATGCGGAAACCCTCAAGGCCCTGCTGTCGCATCGCTTCCAGGCGATGACCGATTACCAGCGCAACGTATTCGTGCCGGCCCTGCGCGAAGAGGCCGCGATGGCCGGCGCCAAGCTGCGCAAGCTGCTGCCGCGCCGCATGCGCCGTGGCCTGGTCAACGACGGCCGCTGGCTCAAGCCGGATTGCCGCGCCCAGCTCAGCACGTGGGTCGAGCAGCGCCCGCGGATCCGCGTGCTGGTCGAACACCGCGCGCGTCTGGCGGCCCTGCTGGAAGCGCGCGGTAATGACGCCGCCGAGCGCTTGAAGCTGCTGCAGGCCTGGTGCCATGAAGCCGAAGCCAGTGGCATCGCCGCGCTGCAGAACTACGCCGCGCGCCTGAAAGGCTACGCACTGACGGCGCACTGATCGATGCGCTTCCCAACCGGGAACGTCTCCGCGAAACGCCGCCTTGTGCGGCGTTTCGCGTGTGTGGGCCTGGCCGTGGGCCTGCTCGGCGCGACGGCACAGGCGCAGGTCACGGATACCGGCAGCTACCTGCAGCGCATGGACACCGACGGCGACGGCCGGGTCAGCGTGGAGGAATACGTGCAGTGGCTGCTGTACGCCTTTGACCGCATGGACCGCAACGGCGATGGCGTGCTCAGCGCCGATGAGCTGCCCGGTGGCAAAGGCCCGTCGATCACGCGGGAGCAGCAGCGGCAGACGCTGATCCAGCGGTTCCACAAACAGGATGCGAATGGCGACGGGTATCTGAGTGCGCGCGAGTTGGCTGCGCCGCCGCGCTGAACGTCGCGCCCGGACCGCCGCGAGGCAGCGCACGCTCTACCGCGGTTCATCGGGGGACGCCTTAGAATCCCCCCATGCCCGAGCTTCCCGAAGTAGAAACCACCCGTCGCGGCCTGGCCCCGCACCTGGAAGGCCGCAACGTCCACGGCGTGATCCTGCGCCGGCCCGACCTGCGCTGGCCAATCCCGCCGGAGATCAGCACGCTGCTCCCCGGGCAGGCCATCCAGGGCGTGCGCCGCCGCGCCAAGTACCTGCTGCTCGATACCGCCATTGGCAGCGCACTGCTGCACCTGGGCATGTCCGGCAGCCTGCGCGTACTGCCCGGCGACACCCCGGTGCGCGCACACGACCACGTCGACATCAGCCTGGACAACGGCCGCCTGCTGCGCTTCAACGACCCGCGCCGGTTCGGCAGCCTGCTCTGGCAGCCGGCCGGGGAAACCCATGAGCTGCTGGCAGCGCTGGGGCCCGAGCCGCTGGATGACGCGTTCGATGGCGACTACCTGTTCGCCCGCAGCCGTGGCCGCAGCGCCTCGGTGAAGACCTTCCTGATGGACCAGGGCATCGTGGTCGGGGTGGGCAACATCTATGCCGCCGAAAGCCTGTTCATGGCCGGGATCAACCCGCTGCGCGAGGCCGGCAAGATCTCCCGCGCGCGCTATCAGCGCCTGGCCGATGCGGTGAAACAGATCCTGGCCTACGCCATCACCCGCGGCGGCACCACCCTGCGCGATTTCATCAACCCGGACGGGGCGCCGGGCTACTTCGAGCAGGAGCTGCTGGTCTACGGGCGTGAAGGCGAGCCCTGCCGCCAGTGTGGCCGGCTGCTCCGCCACGCCACCATCGGCCAGCGCGCCAGCGTCTGGTGCGGGCACTGCCAGCGCTGAATCGTCGCGCGCCTGTCGCCTGCCCGGCGGTATAGTCCGCCCAACGTCACCGGCGGGGGTGTGCGATGGACGAAGGACCGGATATCACCGTGTGGCTGGATTCGGCCCGGGCGGGCGACCGCGCCGCGCTCGACCGGGTCCTGACCCTGCTCTATCACGAGCTGCACAGCATGGCCCGCCGGCAGCTGGCCGGGCAGCAGGGGCGCACCCTGGATGCCACCTCGCTGGTGCACGAGTCCTACCTGAAGCTGCTCGGCTCCCGGGGTGCGGCCCGCTTCGAGGACCGCGCGCATTTCTTCGCCTACGCCGCCTCGGCGATGCGCAGCGTGGTGGTCGATTACGCACGCAACCGGCTGGCGCGCAAACGCGGCGGCGACCTCAAGCGGGTGGAGCTGCCCGAGAACAGCAGCAGCGGCGTGCGTCTGGATGAAGATCTGCTGGCGCTGGATGTGGCGCTGGCCCAACTGCATGCGGTGGATGCGCACCTGGCCAAGGTGGTGGAACTGCGGTACTTCGCCGGCCTGTCCGAGCAGGAGATTGCCGACCTGTGCCAACGCTCGGAACGCAGCATCCGCCGCGACTGGCAGAAGGCGCGCATGTTCCTGCTGGCCTCGGTCGGGGAACCCTGAAAAGCCACGCATCGTCCGGGGAGAGGACCGATGGAGGCGTCACGCTGGCGGCAGTTGTCCTGCCTGCTGGATCAATTGCTGGAACTGCCCGAACCGGCGCGTGAGCAGCGGCTCGCGCGCCTGCGTGTGGAGGATCCGGGCCTGGCCGACGATGTGGAGCGCCTGCTCGCGCATGAGCGCGACAGCCACGAGTTCCTGGCCCAGCCGCTGTGGACCGCCGCGCCGGAGGACAGCCGGGTGGGCACGCGCGTCGGCCCCTACCGCTTGCTCCGGCCCCTCGGCGAGGGCGGGATGGGCGAGGTCTGGCTGGCCGAGCGCGCCGATGGCCTGTATGAGCGCCAGGTCGCGCTGAAGCTGCTGCGCAGCGGCTACGCCGATCCCGGCCTGCGTCAGCGCTTCAGCCGCGAACGCGAGATTCTGGCGCGGCTGCAGCACCCGAACCTGGCCCATCTGCTGGATGCCGGCGTGGATCTGCAGGGGCAGCCTTACCTTGCGCTGGCCTACGTGGAAGGCGAGCCGATCACCGAGCACTGCCAGCGCCTGGCGCTCCCGCTGGAGCGGCGGCTGCAGCTGATGTTGCAGGTCTGCGCGGTGGTCAGCCATGCGCATGCCAACCTGATCGTGCACCGCGACCTCAAGCCCTCCAACATCCTGGTCACGGCCGAGGGCGACGTGAAGCTGCTGGATTTCGGCATCGCCAAGCTGCTCGACGATGACGAAGGCAAACCACCCGTGCATCCCCCCACCGAAGCGCGGGCGTTCACCCTGCACTACGCCGCGCCGGAACAGGTCCGCGGCGAGCCGGTGTCCACGCTGACCGATGTGTACTCGCTGGGCGTGGTGCTGTTCGAGGTGATCACCGGGCAGAAGCCCTATCGCCTGCGCCGGCACAGCGATGCCGAGTGGGAGCGCTCGATCCTGGAGGTGCAGGCACCGCGCGCCTCGGCCGTCATGGCGCGCGTGGCCGCCGCCGGTGGCGAACAGGCCGGGGCAGCCCGGCGCCTGTCGCGGCGCCTGCGCGGCGATCTGGACACCATCCTGCTCAAGGCCCTGCAGAAGGAACCTGCGCAGCGCTACGCCTCGGTGGAAGCCCTGGCCCAGGACCTGCGCCGCTTCCTCGAAGGCCGCCCGATCCACGCGCGCCCGCAGCATGTGGGCTACCGGCTGCGCAAATATCTGGGCCGGCATCGCTGGGGCGTAGCGTTGGGCAGCATGGCCGTGCTGGCGCTGCTCGCATTGGCATTGACTGCGTTGTGGCAGATGCAGCAGGCGCGGCGGGAGATCGCGCGTGCCCAGGCCATGCAGGATTTCACGGTCGGCCTGTTCGATCGCGCCGCCGGCGTGCGCCATGGCAGCTTCGATCTGCGCCAGCTGCTGGCCACCGGTCAACAACGCGGTGAGGCGGAACTGCGCGATCAACCGCTGTCGCTGGCCGAGCTGGAGGGCGTGATCGGCCGGCTGCGGATCGGCATGGGCGACTACCAGCTGGCGCTGCAGACGCTGGACCGACAACGCGCGCTGCTGGAGGAGGCCGGCGAGGTGCCGCCCACCCTGCAGCTGGAAGCGGTGACCCAGCGCGGCCGTGCGCTGCGCATGCTGGGCCGCTCGCGCGAGTGCGTGACCCACCTCACTCCGATGCAGGCGCTGGCCGCCGAGTACCGCCTGCGGCTGCCGGCGGCCGTGGCCGAGTACCACACCCAACTCGGGCGCTGCCAACAACTTCTGGGGTACCGCGACAACGCCCGCGCTGCCTTCGAACAGGCACGGGTGCTGCGGCGCGATGTACTGCGCGATACCCCCGGCACCTCCGAGAGCCTGGCCGACCTGGCCGCACTGGACAGCGACGATGGCCGCGCCGCGGCGGCACTGGCCGGCTACCGGCAAGCGCTGCAGCTGCTGCAGGCCGGTGACACCGTGCGGTATCCCCAGTTGATCGCGCTGCGCCGGCACATGGGCGAGACGCTGGCTGCGCAGGGCGATCTGGACGCGGCCGAGCGGGCCCTGAAGATCGCCAGTGCCGATGCGGTGGGCATGTATGGGCCGGATCACCCGGAAACCCTGTCGATCCGTCGCTTGCGTGCCCTGCTGGCGATGCAGCGCGGTGATCTTCAGCAGGCCCAGACCCAGCTGCAGCAGGTCCATCACCTGACCCGGCAGGCCCTGGGCGAGCAACACCGCGACACCGGGCTGACCTGGCACGCGCTGGGCCGGTTGGCACTGGAGCGCGGTGACAGCACCGTGGCGATCGATGACTTCGCCCGGGCGGTGGCGATCTGGCGGCAACCCGACTGCGTGGGGCTGCTGCCGCAGGGCCTGTATGACCTGGGCGAAGCCTTGGCCCAGGCGGGGCGCTGGCAGGCGGCGCTGGCTGCCCTGCATGAGGGCCGGCAGTGGCAGGCGGCGCAACGGGGCGACGACGATGCGTCCGTGCAGCAGGCGGATCGGCGCATGGCCGAACTGGTCAGCGCCTACGGCGACCCGCATCAGGCCGGCGAGCAACTGGCGGCGCTGATGCGCCGGGTGGACCGGGCGGGTCCGTCCAGCCCGGCGCTGCAGCGCGCGCTGCAACTGGCCTGGGGCCGCAATCTGGGCCGCATGGGCCAGGCCGTGGAAGCACGCCGCGCGCTGGCCCCGTTGCTGGTGGGCGACGCCGCCGATCAGGGCAGCCGCGTCCTGCGCTGGCGCGCCCGCGCCGCGATGGCGGAGCTGGACTGCACGAGCGCACCGGCGCGTGCGCGTGAGGCGCTGGGGCAGCTGCAGCAGGAGCTGCAGGCACAGTGGCCGCAGGGCGGGCAGCTGCTGCAGGAGGTGAACCAGATGCGGCAGGCATGCGCACCGGCGCAGATCGCGGCCGCCCCTGAGCACGCTGGCTGAACGCCGCCGCGCATTCACCTCGGCGAATTAACGTCTGCGTGCCTATGATGGCCGGCCCTCCCTTGCCATCGCTGCCTGCATGCAACGACGCGACTTCCTCCGCAATGCCTCCGTGGCCCTGGCCGCCTTCGGCCTGCCTGCACTGCCGGCGTGTGCCGCGCAGGGCAACCAGGTCGGCCTGCGCCGGCTGGGCGAGCCGCAGCCGTTCGATTTCGCCTCGCTGAAGGGGCAGGCCCGCGCGCTGTCCCAGGCCGCCTACCAGAGCCACAAGCGCACCCTGCCGGGTCCGGTCGAAGCGCTGGACTGGGATCAGTACCAGTCGATCCAGTACCGCCAGGATCACGCGCTGTGGGCCGACCAGCCCGGTCGCTACCAGGCCAAGTTCTTCCACCTCGGCCTGTACTTCCACTCGCCGGTGCGGATGTTCGACGTGACCGACGGCAAGGCGCAGGAGCTGGCCTACGACGGCGCCGCGTTCGACTACGGCAAGAGTGGCCTGAAGGGCAGCCATCTGCCGGCCGACCTGGGCTTTGCCGGTTTCCGTCTCAACACCCGCAAGGACACCGACCGCGACTTCGCCGCATTCCTGGGGGCCAGCTATTTCCGCGCAGTCGGCAAAGAGGGCCAGTACGGCCAGTCCGCGCGCGGTCTGGCGATCGATACCGGCACGGGCAAGCCCGAGGAGTTCCCGGATTTCATCGCCTATTACCTCGAGCAGCCGGCGGCCGACTCCAACACGCTGGTGGTGTACGCCCTGCTGGATTCGCCGAGCACCACCGGCGCCTACCGCTTTGCGATCACCAACGGCGATGTGCTGCTGATGGACATCGACTGCGCGCTGTACCCGCGCAAGGCGATCGAGCGGCTCGGCATCGCCCCGTGCACCAGCATGTACCAGGTGGGCGAGAACGACCGCCGCATGGCCTGGGACTGGCGCCCGGAGATCCACGATACCGACGGCCTGTCGATATGGACCGGAGCCGGTGAATGGATCTGGCGGCCGCTGTGCAACCCGTACCACCTGCGCTTCAACATGTTCGTGGACAACAACCCGCGCGGCTTCGGCCTGCTCCAGCGCGACCGCAATTTCGATCACTACCAGGACGACGGCGTCTTCTACGAGAAGCGCCCGTGCCTGTGGGTGGAACCGAAGGGGCAGTGGGGCAAGGGCTCGGTGCAGCTGGTCGAAATCCCGACCGTGGATGAAACCTTCGACAACATCGTGGCGTTCTGGAATCCCGAGGCCAAGCCGCAGCCGGGCCAGGAGCTGCTGCTCGGCTACCGCCTGTACTGGGGCGCCGAGCCGCCGGCGCGTACGCCGCTGGCACACTGCGTGGCCAGCCGCACCGGCCTGGGCGGGGTGATCGGCAAGCGGCGCGAGTATTTCTCGTGGCGCTTCGCGGTCGATTTCGAAGGCGGCGAACTGGCCGCGTTGATCGACAAGGGTGAGGTGGACGCCGTGGTCCAGGTCAGCCGTGGCCGCACCGAGATCGTTTCGGCCCGCCCGCTGCGCGAGATCAAGGGCTACCGCGCCATGTTCGATCTGGTGCCGCCAGACGATTCCACCGAGCAGATCGACATCCGCCTGTACCTGCGCAGTGGCGGCAAGACGCTGACCGAAACCTGGCTGTACCAGTACAGCCCGCCGCCGAAGGGTGCGCCGGAGCGCACGTTGTACTGATCAGAGCGGCAGTGGGGCCTGTGCCGGGTCGATTCTTCCCTCGCCGCGCGTGATCTTCTTGAACTCCGCGCGGCTCACCGACACATAGCGCTCGTTGCCGCCGATCTCCACCTGCGGCCCGTCCTGCACCGCGTGGCCGTGCTCGTCCACGCGCACGGTCATCGTGGCCTTCTTGCCGCTGTGGCAGATCGTCTTGATCTCCTGCATCTCGTCGGCCCAGGCCAGCAGGTACTGGCTGCCTTCGAACAGCTCGCCGCGGAAATCGGTGCGCAGGCCGTAGCACAGCACCGGGATGCGCATCTGGTCGACCACCTCGCTGAGCTGCCAGACCTGGCTGCGGGTCAGGAACTGCGCCTCATCGACGAGGACGCAGCCCAGCAGGCCGTGCGTGGCGATGTCCTCGGCGATCAGCTGCTGCAGGTCGGTGTCCTGCTGGAACGCGATCCCGTCGGCCTTCAGGCCGATCCGCGAGGCCACTACGCCGCGCCCGGCGCGATCATCCAGCCGTGGGGTCAGGATTGCCACGCGCATGCCCCGCTCGCGGTAGTTGTGCGCCGACTGCAGCAGGGTCGTGGTCTTGCCGGCGTTCATCGCCGAATAATAGAAATAGAGCTTGGCCATGCCGGGATTTTATCCGCTCGGGCGCCCGGGCATGGTGCCGTGTTCATTCAGTCCTGGGAACCGGGTACGGCGGTGGGGATGCCGACCTCGACGCTGCCGGTGCCGATGGTACGCCCGGCGGCCTCCAGTTGCTGTGCCTGCCAGTGCCAGTACTGGTCAGGCTGCCAGTATTCGTCCCGATAGAACACGTCCGGTTCCACGTAACGCTTGCCACGATCATCGCGGACCAGCATGCGCATGCCTCCGACCCAGCCGGTGCGGCTGCCAGTGACCTCAAGCAGGCCACGACGCAGCTCACGCTCCTGTCGGGGCTGGGCGACCGTGTCTCCGAACTCCGCGTACAGGGCTTGGCCTTGCTGCACTGCGCGGGTCTGTTCGTCCGGGGTCAGCGCGGCCCAGTACCGCTCACGCAGCACCAGGAGGAATTCGGTCCCGCGCTCGGCCGCCAGGTCCATCCAGGCATAGGACAGGGCCCGATCCTGATCGCCGCCCTGGCCGTTCCACCACATCTCGGCAAGCGCGGCCTGGGACAACTTGTCGGCATGGCGCGCGCCGAGCCGGTAAAAGCGCCGCGCCTCTTCGAGGCGGCCACGCGCCTGCGCCTCCTTGCCGAGTTTGCGGTAGCGCAGGTCAGGATGGCTGGCCAGAAAGGTGTGGGTGTCCTGCGCATCCTGCGCGCGCAGGTCCGGCTGACTCGACTGCCCCCATGCTGGCAGCGCGGCCAGGGCGGCGATCATGGTGCATACCCGGCTTGCCTTCCTGACGATTGCCATGCGTCGCGTCCTCTGCGTTGATCGGGACAATGGATACCCCAGCCCCGTGAAGGCGTCAATCCGGCTGGTGGCACGTCGATGCGGGCTGACCAAGGCCCGGTACAATGCCCCTCCCCTGGAGATGGCATGCACGGTCTCAATCCTCCCCAACACGCGGCAGTGATGCACTGCGAAGGTCCTCTGCTGGTGCTTGCGGGCGCGGGCAGCGGCAAGACGCGCGTGATCGTGGAGAAGATCGGCCAGCTGATCGCCAGCAAGCGCTACCCGGCGCGGCGGATCGCGGCGATCACCTTCACCAACAAATCGGCCAAGGAAATGCGCGAGCGCGTGGCCAAGCGCCTGCGCGGTGACGACGCCGATGAAGTGACGATCTGTACGTTCCACGCGCTGGGGCTGAAGTTCCTGCAGATTGAACATGCGGCCGTCGGGCTCAAGCGCGGCTTTTCGATCTTCGATGCCGACGATTCGACCGCGCAGGTCAAGGACCTGATGTACGGGGCCAAGCCGGACGACATCGAGGACGTGAAGAACCTGATCTCGCGCGCCAAGAACGCCGGCCTCTCACCCGAGCAGGCGATGGCCGCGGCGCGCAGCACGCGCGAGAAGGAAGCGGCCAGCGTCTACGAGCGCTACCAGCTGCGCCTGACTGCGTTCAACGCGGTCGATTTCGATGATCTGATCCGCCTGCCGGTGCAGGTGCTGGAAGAGAATCCGGAGATCGCCATCGCCTGGCGCGAACGCATCGGCTACCTGCTGGTCGACGAATGCCAGGACACCAACGATGCGCAGTACCGGCTGCTCAAGCAGCTGGCCGGCAGCAAGGGCAACTTCACCTGCGTGGGCGATGACGATCAGTCGATCTACGCCTGGCGCGGTGCGAACCCGGAAAACCTGCAGCAGATGGCGCGCGATTATCCTGCGCTGGAAATCATCAAGCTGGAGCAGAACTACCGCTGCTCCAACCGCGTGCTGCGCGCGGCCAACGCGCTGATCGCCAACAACCCGCACGAACACCTCAAGAAGCTGTGGAGCGACCAGGCCGACGGCGAGCGCATCCGTGTGTGGGAGTGCCGCAACAGCGAGCACGAAGCGGAAAAGGTCGCGGCGGAAATCTCCTTCCTGGCCACCTCCAAGAAGATTCCGTGGAGCGATTTCTGCATCCTGTTCCGCGGCAATTTCCAGTCGCGGCCGCTGGAAAAAGCGCTGCAGCTGGTGCGTGCGCCGTACCACATCACCGGCGGCACCGCGTTCCTGGAACGGCAGGAGGTCAAGGACACGCTGTCCTGGCTGCGTCTGCTGGTGAACCCGGATGACGATACGGCGTTCATGCGTGCGGTGCAGTCACCCAAGCGCGAAGTGGGTGCCGGCACGCTGGCCAAGCTGGCCGAGCTGGCCTCGGAAAAAGACCTGCCGATGGCGCATGCCGCCGAAGCGATCGGGGCGCTCTCGCAGCTGCCACCGCGCGCGGCCAACGGGCTGAGCCGCTTCACCGATATCCTGCGCGATCTGCGCGCGGAAATGCCCAAGCTCAGCTCCGGCGATCTGGTGCGCAAGCTGGTGAAGGATTCCGGGCTGGTCTCGGACCTGCGCAGTGCGTGCAAGGAAGAGTCGGTCTACCAGCGCCGCCTCGGCAACCTGGAAGAACTGGCGCAGTGGTTCGAAGGCGGCCCGCGGGGTGCCTCCACGGCGGATCTGGCCGCGCAGCTGGCCTTGCTCTCGCGCAACGACAAGGACGACGGCGGCAACCAGGTGCGGATGATGACCATGCACGCCTCCAAGGGCCTGGAATTCCCGTACGTGTTCATCATCGGCTGCGAGGACGGCGTACTGCCACACCAGGTCAGCCTGGACGAAGGCAACCTGCAGGAAGAGCGGCGTCTGTTGTACGTGGGTATCACCCGCGCCAAGGTGCAGCTGTGGATGAGTTACAGCAAGCTCACCCGCAAGTTCGGCGAGCACGTGCGGCTCAAGCCCAGCCGTTTCTTCGATGAGATACCCGCCGAGGAAATGCAGCGCGACGGTGCTGACCCCGTCGCCGATGCCGCGCGCAAGAAAGAGCGCGCCAGCGCGGGCCTGGCCGCGATCCAGGCCCTGTTCGACTGACCCACCGCACGGGTAGAGCCGACCGTTGGTCGGCTGCCCAAAGCGCGTCGGCTGCCGTATCCCCGGCTCGAAGAGCAGCCGACCAACGGTCGGCTCTACCATGTTCCCGCAGCCGACCAACGGTCGGCTCTACCGTGTTCCCGCAGCCGACCAACGGTCGGTTCTACCATGTTCCCGCAGCCGACCAACGGTCGGCTCTACCGTGTTCGGGGCACGCATTGCACAATCGGTGTATCGCCTTCCACCGGTACCCGCATGTCCGCCGTGATCCAGACCGACCGCCTGCACCTGCGCCTGATCGATCCCGATCATGACGCGGCCGACATGCTGGCCCTGCTCAACGAGCCGGGCTTCATCCGCAACATCGCCGACCGCGGCGTACGCACCTTGGCGCAGGCGCGCGACTACACCGCCGAGCGCGTGCTCGGCAGCTACACCCTCAATGGCTTTGGCATGTACGCCGTGATCCGCCGCGAGGACGGCGCATGGCTGGGCAACGCCGGTCTGGTCCGCCGCGCCGGGCTGCCGGCACCGGATATCGGTTATGCACTGCTGTCGCAGTACGAAGGCCACGGCTACGCATTCGAAGCCGCGCGCGGGGTGATGCACTACGCACGCGATGTGCTCGGTCATGCCGATCTGTACGGCATCGTCTCGCCGGACAACGTGCGCTCCGCCGCGCTGCTGCGCAAGCTGGGCATGGAGGACCGGGGGGACCTGCTGCTGCCGCCGCCAAACGAAGACGTGGTGCTGTTGTTCGCCACCCCGGGCGCGCCGGCCCCCCAACGGTAGAGCCGACCGTTGGTCGGCTGCGCTTCACCCCCCAGCCAATCGCAGCACGGGTAGAGCCGACCGTTGGTCGGCTGCTCTCAGCCCCCCAACTGTGCGCGCAGCTCCGCCAGCTGTTCCTGCAGCTCGGCCACGGTGGCTTCCAGCTGCTGCACGCGGGACTCCAGCGCCGGATTGGCACCGCTGCCGCCGCCGCCGGACGGCGCCGACCGGTACTGCTCGGCCAAGGCCTGCACGTCCACCGGGCCGGCCATCAAATGCATGTAGCGGTCTTCGCGCTGGCCGCTGGCGCGCGGCAGCTGGATCGCCATGCCGCGCTGGATCATGCGCTCCAGGTGGTGGCGCAGTTCGTCCACGTCCTGGAAGCGGACCAGCCGCTCGCTGCGGGTCAGCAGTTCATTGAGGGTCTGCGGGCCGCGCAGCAGCAACAGGCCCAGGATGGCCAGTTGCTGGCGGGTCAGGTCCAGCGCGGCACCGGCGCGGTGCTCGTAGCGCTCGGCGCGCGAGGAGTACTGCTGGCGCGCCAGGCCCAGGGTCTCCAGCTGGCGCAACGCGTGGTGCACATCGCCGGCCGACAGGGCCATGACCGGCTCGCGGGCGGTCTTCTGGTTGGCCGCCACCTGGGCGGCGTTGACCGTCAGCGGGTAGGCGTCCGGGGTGGTCGCCTCCTTCTCGATCAGGCAGCCCAACGCGCGGGCCTGGGCCGCGCTGAGCACGGGCAGGGCAGGGGTCTGGGTGTCGTCGGTCATGGGGCGCTCCGGGGTGTTTCAGGGGCGTGCAGCATAGCCGAGCCCCGCCTGTGGCATGAATGCCGCGGGACAAGCCGGTAAACTGGCGCGAATCTGTTGCCGGTGAATGCCATGCGTCGTAGTGCTGTTTCCCTGTCCGTGCTTGCCTGTGCCGTGCTGGCACTGAGTGCCTGCAAGCGCACTGAAACCCCGGCCGATGCCGCCCCGCCGGCGGCCGCTGCCGCGGCGAGCGCGCCGGTCGCCACCGGCGATGCCGCCGTGGCTGCCAATGACAACCTCAACGCGGTGCTGTGGATGCAGCGTTCGCAGGAGTACCGGGCAATCACCGAGCAGACCTACCGTTCGGCGGCCGATCACCTGGACAAGGCACTCAAGGAGCCCAACTGGGACGCGCTGGTGCCTGAAGAACGCGGCAATGCCGCCAAGGGCCTGAAGCCTGCCGTGGTGCTGGATGTGGATGAAACCGTGCTGGACAACTCGCCCTACCAGGCGCGCCTGGTGCGCGATGGCAAGGAATACGACGAGCTGAGCTGGGACCAGTGGGTGGCTGAAAAGAAGGCCAAGGCGATTCCGGGCGTGGTCGATTTCGCCAAGGCCGCCAATGCCAAGGGCGTGACCCTGCTGTACATCTCCAACCGCGCCGTCCACCTCAAGGAGGCCACCCTGGCCAACCTGCGCGAGCAGGGCCTGCCGGTGGCCGATGACAGCGTGTTCCTCGGCCTGGGCACCGTGGTGGACGGCTGCGAGCAGGCCGGCAGCGAAAAGAACTGCCGCCGCCGCCTGGCCGGCCAGAAATACCGCGTGCTGATGCAGTTCGGTGACCAGCTGGGCGACTTCGTGGAAGTCACCGCCAACACCAACGATGGCCGTGACGCGCTGCTGCAGCAGTATCACGACTGGTTCGGCGAGCGCTGGTGGATGCTGCCCAACCCGACCTACGGCGGCTTCGAGCCGGCCCAGTTCAACAACGATTACAGCCAGTCGCGCCAGGCCCGCCACGACGCCAAGCGCGCCGCGCTGGATTACGCACCGTGAGCCGCGCGCCGCTGCCGCTGCGGGACGAGGAGCGCCTGATCTTCGCGCTCGACGTGCCCGGCCGCGACGATGCGCTGGCCTGGGTCGATCGTCTCGGCGATGCCGTGTCGTTCTACAAGATCGGCATGGAACTGCTGGCCTCCGGCGAGTACTTCGAGGTGCTCGATGCACTGGCCGCACGCGACAAGCGGGTGTTCGTCGATCTCAAGTTCTTCGACATCCCGGCCACCGCCGCGGCGGTGATCAAGCGCCTGTCGCAGTGGCCGGTGAGCTACGCCACCATCCATGGCTGGCACCCGGCGATGATGGAGGCCTGCGCGGCCGCCAACGGCAGCGACATGCGCCTGCTGGCGGTGACCGTGCTGACCTCGATGGGCCGCAGCGACCTGGCCCAGATGGGCATCGACCGCGAGCCGGTCGAGGTGGTGGTGGAACGCGCGCTCGCCGCCCAGGCCGCCGGCATCGACGGGGTGATCGCCTCCGGCCAGGAGGCCGGGCCGATCCGCGCCGCCACCGGCGCCGGGTTCTCGATCGTCTGCCCGGGCATCCGCCCCGGGGGGCCGGTCGGCGATGACCAGAAGCGCACCGTCGGCGTGGCCCAGGCCTTTGCCGACGGCGCCGATGCGATCGTGGTCGGCCGCCCGATCCGGCTCGCCAGCGACCCGCAGGCCGCCGCGCGCGCCCTCCAGGCCGAGATCGCCCAGGCGCTCGCCGCGCGCTGAGGCGGTGACGGGGCCGGACGCTCCGTCACACGCGGTTTTTCTGTACATTCAAGGGCTTGCGCACCGAGCGCAGGGTCGGCAGGTCTGCCGGCTTGCCGCTGTCACCGAACAGGCCGCAAGATGCGGACCGGTCCGGGGAGTCCGAATTCATGTCCATGTCGTTGAAGCCGTGGCAGTACCGAGGGCAGGCGTTGGCGCTCGCCCTGTGCGGGTTGGTGCTGCTCAGTGCCTGCAGGGACAAGCAGATCGATCCGGATGCACCGGCGTCCGAGCCGGTCGCGGCCCTGCAGCAACTGGCGCAGCGGGTCGCCGACAACGATCTGGTCGGCTACGCGAAGGCAGCGGTGCCGCCCACCCAGTACGCCCGCCTGCAGGGCGCCTGGCGCCAGGGGCACAGCCGTTGGCCGCTGACCGAGCTGCCACTGGATGGGCAGTTGTTGCCGATGCTGGCCGCGCTGTCGCGGCCGGATGCGCCGCAGCGGCTGCAACGCTCGTTCGATACCCAGATCGCCGGTCAGGCCACGCAGGTCCGCCAGGCGGCCCACTCGATGGGATTGTTCGGCGAGCAGTACCTGAGCAACCAGAGCGAGTACAGCGACAGCGAGCGCGCCCATTACACCCAGGTGGTGAAGGCGCTCAGCCGCTGGGCCGCCGCGGCGCCACTGACCGACAAGCAGCGGGCAAAGACGACCATCACCCTGCTCACCGCTACCGCGCGCACTGCGGGGCTGTCCACGGATGCCGAACTGCAGGCCGCGGGCATGGAAGAGAGCCTGCGTCGCCTCGGCCCCTTCATCAAGGCCTTCAAGACCGCGCTGGCCAGTTACGGGCTGTCGCTGGACGCGGCGTTGACCGAGCTGCGTGGCGAGCTGACGTCCGAGCTGGGCGACGATGCCGTGGTGCGCATCCAGTACACGTTGGCCGGCGAGCAGATCGACGCCCAGGTGCGGATGACACGGCGCGACGGGCACTGGTATGTGACCCGCACGCTGGAAGACACCGATGCGCTGCTGCAGGCCGCCGACGCCGCGCAAGCTGAACATGATGCCCGCCAGGCCGCTGAAGCAGAGGCGGCTGCGACGGTCAAGGACGGTGCTTCTGCACCGGCTAAGCCATAATGAAGCCGATGCCGAACCAGAATCCCCTGCCTTTCCCCGGCGAAGAGCCGCCCAAGACGCCGGACGCTACGTCCTCGTCGCCCGATACCGTGCCGTCCGACGTTGCTGCCGCCCCGGTTCCACCGGCCGCTGGCGCGCCCGTGGAGGCCGTTGCCGTCGAGGCGGAGCCGTCCACTGTTGCGCCGTCCGCGATCGTGCCCGGCACCCGCCCCCCCAGCGGTCGCCCGCCGTGGTGGGCGCGCCTGCTCGGCCGTCTGGTCGAGCCGTGGCTGTCGCTGAAGATCGAACCGGAGCACCCCGGCCAGTACAACGACGGCCGCCCGGTGGTCTACGTGCTGGAGGACTACGGTCTGTCCAACGCGCTGATCCTGGACAAGGCCTGCCGCGAAGCCGGCCTGCCCTCGCCGCTGGTGCCGATCGCCGGTGACCCGACCGGGCGCAAGCGCGCCTACCTGGCCCTGTCGCGCCGGAGCAGCAGCAACTCGCTGATCCCCGAGCAGCGTGGTGCCAAGACCCACTCGGACTCGTTGGCCAAGGTCCTGCAGGCGCACCGCGCCCGCGGCGAGCTGGACGTGCACCTGGTGCCGGTGTCGATCTTCGTCGGCCGCGCGCCGGACAAGCAAAGCGGCTGGTTCGCGGTGCTGTTCTCGGAAAACTGGGCCCTGGTGGGTCGTTTCCGTCGCCTGCTGGCGGTGCTGCTCAACGGCCGCAGCACGATCGTGCGCTTTGCCCCGCCGATCTCGCTGCGCACCACGGTCGATGAGGGGCTGGACCCCGAGCGCACCGTGCGCAAGCTGCAGCGCGTGCTGCGCACCCATTTCCGCCGCATCCGCGAATCGGTGATCGGGCCGGATCTGTCGACCCGCCGCCTGCTGGTGGACAAGGTGCTCGACGCGGACACCGTGCGCGAAGCGATCGCCTCACAGGCCAAGCGCGACAACTCCAAGCCGGCCGATGCCTGGAAAAAAGCCCACGCCTACGCGTGGGAAATTGCCGCGGACTACTCCAGTCCCGTGGTGCGCTCGGCCAGCTTCATGCTCAGCCATGTCTGGAACCGCATCTATGCCGGCGTGCTGGTCCACCACCTGGACAAGTTCAAGGCGGCCGCGCCCGGGCACGAAGTGGTGTATGTGCCCAGCCACCGCAGCCACATGGATTACCTGCTGCTGTCCTACCTGCTGTACGACCGCGGCATCGTGCCGCCGCACATCGTGGCCGGCATCAATCTCAACCTGCCGGTGGTCGGCACGCTGCTGCGCAAGGGCGGTGCGTTCTTCATCCGCCGCTCGATCCGTGGCAACGCGCTGTACTCGGCGGTGCTCAGCGAATACGTGGCGCAGCTGGTCGCCGGCGGCTACTCGATCGAGTACTTCGTCGAAGGCGGCCGCTCGCGCACCGGGCGCCTGCTGCAGCCCAAGGGCGGCATGATCTCGATGACGCTGCGCGCCTTCCTGCGCCAGCCGCGCAAGCCGGTGCTGTTCCAGCCGGTCTACATCGGCTATGAAAAGCTGATGGAAGGCGGCAGCTACCTGGACGAACTGTCCGGGCGGCCGAAGGAAAAGGAATCGATCTGGTCGCTGCTGTGGTCGATCCCGAAGGTGCTCAAGCAGAACTACGGCCAGGTCGTGGTGAACTTCGGCGAGCCGATCGCGCTCAACGACGTGCTCGCCCAGCGTGCGCCGGACTGGAACGGCCAACCGGTCGGCGAGGACGAGAAGCCCTCGTGGTTGTCCGGCACGGTGGATCACCTGGCCGAACGTATCCAGGTGCATATCAACGGCGCGGCCGACGTCAATCCGATCAACCTGCTCGCGCTGGCGCTGCTGTCCACGCCCAAGCATGCGATGGGCGAGGCGGACCTGATCGCGCAGATCGAACTGTGCAAGACCCTGCTGGTCGAGATGCCGTACTCGGACCGGGTCACGGTGACCCCGCACTCGCCGGAGCGGATCATCGCCCACGCCGAGGAGATCAACGTCCTCACCCGCATCAAGCACCCGCTGGGCGATGTGCTCAGCGTGAGCGGCGACACCGCGGTGCTGCTGAGCTACTTCCGCAACAACGTCATCCACCTGTTCACGGCCTCGTCGTGGGTGGCCTGCTGCTTCCAGAACAACCGCCGCATGAGCCGTACCGGGCTGGTCCAGCTGGGCCGCACGGTGTATCCGTTCCTGCAGGCCGAGCTGTTCCTGCCGTGGACCGAAGACGAGTTCGCCCAGCGCATCGAGCAGACCATCAACGTGTTCGTGCGCGAAGGGCTGCTGCAGAACATCAACGATGACGACGGCGGCATCCTGGCGCGCAACACCGGGCAGACCGACGAAGTCTTCCGCCTGCGCGCGATCGGCCATTCGCTGCAGCAGGCGTTCGAGCGCTATTACATCGCGATCTCGGTGCTGGTGAAGAATGGCCCCGGCACGTTGGGCGCGGCCGAGCTGGAAAGCCTGTGCCAGCAGGCTGCACAGCGTCTGAGCCTGCTCTATGCGCCGGCCGCGCCGGAGTTCTTCGACCGCACCCTGTTCCGCGGTTTCATCCAGAAGCTGCGCGAACTGCGCCTGGTGTGGCCCGATGAAAACAGCAAGCTGCTGTTCGATGCGCGCCTGGACGCGTGGGCAAAGGATGCGAAATTCATCCTCGGCCGCGAACTGCGCCATACCATCGAGCGTGTCAGCCCGGAAGCGGCCAAGCCGGAAGAGCCGGTCAGCACGGATTGACGGAAGCGGATGCGCCGAGGCGCATCCGGACGTATCCGCACGCATCCGGACGCATCCGGACGTATCCGAATCTAATTGCGTTCGCCAGCAATTCGTAGGTACCGACCGTTGGTCGGTACCCGCGCGCAAGCGCGGCACAAGCGTCCGCAGACCAGGCAACACGGCGTGCACCGATTGACCGACGTTGACCACCGTCCGAAGCCACATGACAGGGGTTCATGTCGCCGGGACGAACGGCAGCCGACCAACGGTCGGCTCTACCCCCGGAACATGGGCAGTGATCGGTGCGAACGGCAGCCGACCAACGGTCGGCTCTACGCGGGTTCGTCCGGAATCAGCATGTCTTCCAGCTTGGCGATGCAGTCCTTCAACTGCAGCTTGCGCCGCTTCAGGCGCTTGGCGTCCAGCTCATCGTCGCCGTTGGCGGCCATGCGCAGGATCTGATCGTCCAGCGCACGATGCTCCTGCCGAAGGACGGCAAGGCGGGCAGTGATATCGGCGGGTGTCATGGTGTCCACAAGCTCCGAGCATACACATCCCGGATGACCGCCGGGAGTGAACGCAGTCACTTCCTGGCCCCTGTGAGGGCGCGTTGCAGCCGGTAGAATGCGTGCATGAGCGCTGCTGTCATCCGCCTGCCCGATCCCGTCCCGCGCGCCCGCGATCCGCGTGCGCCCGGCGGTGTGCAGGACCGGCTGGCGCGGCAGCTGCGGCGCCAGGTCGGCCAGGCCATCGCCGACTTCGGCATGATCGAGGCGGGCGACAAAGTGATGGTGTGCCTGTCCGGCGGCAAGGACAGCTACACCCTGCTCGACATCCTGTTGCAGCTGCAGAAGAAAGCGCCCGTACCGTTCGAGCTGGTCGCGGTGAACCTGGACCAGAAGCAGCCGGGCTTTCCCGAGCAGGTGCTGCCGACGTACCTGGCCTCGATCGGTGTGCCGTTCCAGATCATCGAGCAGGACACCTATTCGGTGGTCAGCCGGGTGATCCCGGAAGGCCGCACGATGTGTTCGCTGTGCTCGCGTCTGCGCCGTGGCGCGCTGTACCGGCATGCGGCCGAACACGGCTACACCAAGATCGCGCTGGGCCACCACCGCGATGACAGCGTGGCCACGTTCTTCCTCAATCTGTTCCACCACGCCAAGCTCTCGGCGATGCCGCCCAAGCTGCGCAGCGACGACGGCCAGCACATCGTGATCCGCCCGCTGGCCTACGTGGGCGAGGCAGACATCAGCGCCTACGCGCAGGCGCGTGCGTTCCCGATCATTCCCTGCACGCTGTGTGGCAGCCAGGACACCCTGCAGCGCCGCCAGGTGGAACAGATGCTGCAGCAGTGGGAGCGCGAGCAGCCCGGGCGCATCGACCAGATCGCACGCGCGCTGGGTAACATCCATCCCTCGCAGCTGGCCGATCCGGCCCTGTTTGATTTCATGGCACTGGGGCGCGCCGCGGCGGCCCCGCTGCCCGATCCGCCGGCCTGGGCCGGCACTGCCCACGACCTCGGCGACGCCCCCGGCCCGGCCTGAGCCACGCCGGTGCGCCCGCCCTCCCTTTCACGCTCTTACTCTGGACGTCCATGTTCTTTCGCAACCTGACGCTGTTCCGCTTCCCGACCGCCACCGATTTCTCCGAGGTAGACACCCTGCTGCCGCAGGTGCTGCTCAAGCCGGTCGGTCCGCTTGAAATGAATTCGCGCGGCTTCATCTCGCCGTTCGGCCGTGAAGAAAAGGCCGTGTTCTCGCACCGCGTCGGCGATGCGCTGTGGCTGACCGTCGGCGGTGAGGACAAGATCCTGCCGGGCGCGGTGGTCAACGACCTGCTCGCGCGCAAGCTCGAGGAAATCGAAGAGAAGGAAGGCCGCAAGCCCGGCGGCCGCGAGCGCAAGCGCATGAAGGACGATCTGCTGCACGAACTGATGCCGCGTGCCTTCGTGAAGAGCTCGCGTACCGACGCGCTGATCGACCTGACCCACGGGTACGTCGCCGTGGACTGCTCGAGCAGCAAGAAGGGCGAGAACATGATGTCCGACATCCGCGGCCTGCTCGGCAGCTTCCCGGCGATGCCGCTGAACGCCGAAGTGGCGCCGCGCTCGATCCTCACCGGCTGGATCGCCGGCGAAACCCTGCCGACCGGGCTGAGCCTGGGCGAAGAGTGCGAGATGAAGGACCCGGCCGAGGGCGGTGCGGTGGTCAAGTGCCAGCACCAGGAACTGCGCTGCGACGAGATCGACAAGCACCTGGACGCCGGCAAGCAGGTGACCAAGCTGGCCCTGGTCTTCGAGGACAACCTGTCCTTCGTGCTGGGCGACGACCTGATCGTGCGCAAGCTGAAGTTCCTGGATGGCGCGCTGGACCAGCTCGAGCACGCCGACGATGACGGCCGCCGCGCCGAACTGGATGCCCGTTTCGCCCTGCAGAGCGGCGAAGTGCGCCGCCTGTTCCTGCTGCTGGAAGAGGCGTTCAAGCTGAGCAAGGCGGACTGATCGGTTCCGATCAGTCCCCAGTCATGCGCCGGTCACGGCCGGCGCTATGCTGTACCCATGTCCGGATTCCTCCGCCGCCTGATTTCGCCGGCTGTCAGCACGCTGCAGCGCGATACGGTACGGCTGCGCCTGGAGGATGCCGAGATCGATGTCCTGCGTGTGCGCGATCCGCGTGCGCGCCGGATCAAGCTCAGCGTCGATGAGCGCGGCGTACGCCTGACCCTGCCACCGCGCGCCAGCCTGGTGATGGGCGAGCGTTTTCTCGACCAGCATCGCGGCTGGTTGTCCGAACAACTGCGCAGCTACCAGGCCACCAACCTGCCGCCACCGCTGGTGATCGGCGAGGCGGGGGTGCTGCCGCTGCGCGGTGAGCTGCTGCCGCTGCGCTGGGAAACCGGCCGCTACGCGCACATGCGCGTGGACGAACAGGGCGCCTGCCTGCACTGGCCCACGCGCGGGACCGATGCCACGCTGCGCCGCACCCTGCGCGAGTTCTACGAAGCACAGACCCGTGCCGATGTCGGCCAGTGGCTGCCGCGTTACCTGCCCGGCCTGCCGCGTGCACCGGCGCGGCTGCGGCTGAAGGTGATGTCCTCGCAATGGGGCTCGCTGGCCCCGGACGGCAGCATGGCGCTGGATCTGGCCCTGGTGTTGGGGCGGCCTTCGGCGTTCGAGTACGTGCTGGTGCACGAGCTCTGCCACCTGATCCAGGCCAATCACTCGCCGGCGTTCTGGGCGGAGGTGGAGAAGCGCTTCCCGGCGTGGCGGCAGGAGCGCGATTATTTTCAGGCCGAAGGACGGCGGTTGAAGGCCATGCTGCGGCAGCTGCTGACCCCCACCCCGTAGAGCCGACCGTTGGTCGGCTGCGCATGACATCCAACCCCGCGATCCTGGCGCACCGACCAACGGTCGGTACCTACCGGTGTGTGGCGCATCGGCCGACCATCGATTCGTCGGGGTCTGGCGTACCGACCAACGGTCGGTACCTACCGGGTGGCGCGGGCGGTGGCGGCCTGCGCCCAGCGCGCCGCCACGCGTGGCGCGGTGATGCACACGGCCTGGTCGGTCACGGTGGTGACCGCGCGCTCCAGCAGCTGGATGTCGGCTTCGTGCTGGCGGGCCACGTGCGGGTCTTCGAAGAAGATCGCGCGCTGGCAGTGGCCTTCCAGCACGCGGTCGGCAATCTGCGCATCGCCGCCCATCGGGCCGCTCTGGTAGCGCGTCACCCATTCCTCGCCCTGCGGCCAGCCGCGGCTCCAGGCCAGTTCGTTGAGGCGCTGGCCGGTGGTGCCGGTGCCGACCCGGCGGCGGAAGCGCGACAGCACCGCGAAGTGCTCATCGGCGAAGGCCAGCATCGCCGGCTTCATCGCGTCATGCGCGATCAGGGCCAGCGTGTGCTGTTCGAAGGCGTGCAGGTCATCGGCGCCCGGGTCCGGCGCCAGGCCAGCATGCAGGCGCTCCACCTCGACCCAGTCGCGCGCGGTGGCCACGGTGGAGATGAAGGGTTTACCGTGGATCACGCACTGGCGCTTGAGCGCGGTCGCTTCGGGAAAGACCGAGGACGGATCGACCGGGTCCATCAGGTAGATCGCGCCGTCCAGCGTGCGCTCCGGCGTGCCCATCCCGACCACCTCGGCGACCAGCTTCATCAGGCCGCCCTCGCGGCCGTTGGGGTAGCGGCGCAGCGGGGCGAAGTCCTGCAGGAAGCCCAGCCGCTGGATCGCATCGAAGGTGCGCCCGACCGCATGCAGCTCGACGCCCAGTTCGCGCAGGCCGGTATCGCTGGCACGCAGCCAGCGGAACAGCGCGGCGTGCTTGTCGTGGTGATGCAGGCGGTTCGCGGCCAAGCCGATGCGCATGAGGGCAGTCCAGAGGAAGACCGCGCCAGTGTAATCCGCTCAGGTTGCGGGGAAGCAAGCATCGAACAGTGATGGAGATCACGCGTCTTCACGCAGTTTCGTAGTTGTTGCATGGTCTCGGGAGGGGCCGTATCCGACAGTGGTGGTCGTCCGTCAATCAGGAAACCCCTGCCATGACCCTCCCCCGTTCCCCCATCGTCTCCTCATCATCGCCCGCCTCGGAGACGGGCCGCCGCATCCGTGCGCTGGCCACGGTGCTGCGCGAGGCGCCCCGGGCCGATGCCGAGGTGCTGCTGGCCGGGCTGGCGCGCATGCTCGATGCGCACATGGGCCGCGGCCACGATGATGTGGTCAGCAACCGCCGCATCCGCGACCAGCTGGACAACATCGAGCTGCTGATGGCACTGGAGATCGAGCGCGCCGGCGTGCGTCACACGCCGGTACCTGCGGTCCCGCGCGCCGCTTGAGAGGCGCGCTTCGGTAGGGCGCCGTTACGCCGAAAGCAGCTGCACGATGCTGCCGGCCGCATCGCGGCCCTCGGCCACGGCCGTCACCACCAGATCCGCACCGCGCACCGCATCGCCACCGGCGAACAGGCGCGGGTGGGCGGTCTGGAACGGCAGGCGGCCGCTGCCACCGGCCACGATGCGGCCGTTGTGGCCGGCTTCCACGCCCTGTTCGGTCAGCCAGGCCGGCGCAGTCGGCGAGAAGCCGAAGGCGATGATCACCACGTCCGCTTCCAGCAGCGATTCACTGCCTTCGATCGGTACTGCGTTGCGGCGGCCCTGGGCATCCGGTTCGTCCAGATGCGTTTCCACCACCATCACCCCGATCACTTCATCGTCCGCACCGGCTTCGATCGAGAGCGGCTGGCGGTTGAACAGGAAGCGCACGCCTTCCTCGCGGGCGTTGGCCACTTCGCGCGCCGAGCCGGGCATGTTGGCCTCGTCGCGGCGGTAGGCGCAGGTCACCTTGGCCGCACCCAGGCGGATCGCGCTGCGCACGCAGTCCATGCCGGTATCGCCACCGCCCAGCACCACCACGCGCTTGCCCTCCAGGTCGGGCAGGGCGATCTGGTCTTCCCAGCCGGCAATCGGCCGGCCGTGGGCATCGCTGCCACTGACGATGCGGCTGTTCTGCACCAGGAACGGCAGCGCCGGCAGCACGCCCTTGAGGTCCTGGCCGAGCAGGCCACCATCGGTATAGCGGTACGCGCCGGTGCCGACGAACACCGCGTCGTACTCGGCCAGCAGCGCATCGATGCTCACATCGCGGCCAATCTCCACGCCGAGGCGGAACTGCACGCCCATGCCCTCCAGCACGTTGCGGCGGCGGCTGATCACCGATTTGTCGAGCTTGAAACTGGGGATGCCGAACTGCAGCAGCCCGCCGATCTGTTCGTAGCGGTCATACACCACGGCCTGGATGCCGGCATGCGCCAGCTTGTCGGCGCACGCCAGCCCGGCCGGGCCGGCGCCGATCACCGCCACGCGCTTGCCGGTGGCTTCCACCGCGCTCATGTCCGGGCGCCAGCCGGTGGCCAGCGCCGTATCGACGATGTACTTCTCCACGGCGCCGATGGTGACCGCGCCGAATTCCTCCAGCGTGCAGCTGCCTTCGCACAGGCGGTCCTGTGGGCACACCCGGCCGCACACTTCCGGCAGCGGGTTGGTTGAATGGCACAGCGTGGCCGCTTCGTGGATGCGGTTTTCCTGTACCAGCTGCAGCCACTGCGGGATGGCGTTGTGCACCGGGCACTTCCAGCTGCAGTACGGATTGCCGCAGTCCAGGCAGCGGCCGGCCTGGAACTGCGCGTCTTCCTTGCCGAACTTGCCGTACAGCTCGCCCCAGTCGCCGGAGGTGCGCAGTTCGACCGGGATGCGCTGCGGCATCGTCCGGGGCAGATCGAGGAACTGGAAAGCTTGCTTGCGGCTCATCGGTGGGCCCTGCGGTGGTGAGTTGCCGGCCAACGGCCGGCACTACGAGTTGAGGTTGCCGGCCAGCGGCCGGCACTACAGCGGTGGGATGTACAGCGCCGGCGTGGGGCTGGCGCCGTGACCCCGGTCAGGCGGCGCGGCGCAGGGATTCGGTCAGCGATTCGATGCTGGCCGCCTTCGGTTTGACCAGCCAGAACTTGCCGACGTAATCGCGGAATTCATCGAGGATCTGCTGCGCCCAGATGCTGCCGGTCAGCTCGCGGTGGCGGCTGATCAGCGTATGCAGGTGCTGGCGGTGGTTCTCGAAGCCTTCGGCGGAGATGCGGTGGATGTCGATCAGCTCGTGGTTGTAGCGGTCCACGAAATCGCGGTCGATATCCAGCACGTAGGCCAGGCCGCCGGTGAAGCCGGCGCCGAAGTTCAGGCCCACCTTGCCCAGCACCAGCACGATGCCGTCGGTCATGTATTCGCAGCAGTGGTCACCGGCGCCTTCGATCACCGCCAGCGCGCCGGAGTTGCGCACGCCGAAGCGCTCGCCGGCACGCCCGGCCGCGAACAGCTCGCCGCCGGTGGCGCCATACAGGCAGGTGTTGCCGATGATCGCGGTGTTGCGTGCTTCGAAGCGCGCGCCACGCGGCGGGCGCACGACCAGTCGGCCGCCGGCCATGCCCTTGCCAACGTAATCGTTGGCTTCGCCTTCCACTTCCAGCTGCAGGCCACCCACGTTGAACGCACCGAAACTCTGCCCGGCGGTACCGCGGAAACGCAGCGTCAGCGGCGCATCACTCATGCCCTGGTTGCCGTGCGTGCGCGCGATCTCACCGGACAGGCGGGTGCCGATCGAGCGGTCGGTGTTGTGGATCAGGAAGCGGTGTTCACCGCCGAGCTTGCCGGCAATGGCCGGGGCCAGCAGGCCGTCCATCTGCGTGGCCAGGCTGTCCGGCGATTCGTACAGGCGCTGCGCGGCGCAGTGGCTGCCGGCGTACTCGGCCGGGTTGAGCAGGCGCGACAGATCCACCTTGACGCCCGGGCGCGGCGAGACCTCCAGCTGCTGCAGCAGGTCGGTGCGGCCGACGATCTCGTCCAGCGAGCGCACGCCCAGGTAGGACAGCCAGCCCCGCACTTCCTCGGCCAGCAGGCGGAAGAAGTTCTCCACGCGCTCGGGCAGGCCGGTGAAGTACTGCGCGCGCAGGCGCTCGTCCTGGGTGGCCACGCCGGTGGCGCAGTTGTTGAGGTGGCAGATGCGCAGGTACTTGCAGCCCAGCACGATCATCGGCGCGGTACCGAAGCCGAAGCTGTCCGCGCCCAGCAGCGCGGCCTTGATCACGTCCAGGCCGGTCTTCAGGCCACCGTCGGTCTGCAGCAGGGTGCGCCCACGCAGGTCGTTGGCCACCAGCGCCTGGTGCGACTCGGCCACGCCCAGTTCCCACGGCACGCCGGCATAGCGGATCGAGCTGACCGGGCTGGCACCGGTACCGCCGTCATGGCCGGACACGGTGATCAGGTCGGCGCCGGCCTTCACCACGCCGGCGGCGATGGTACCGACGCCGGCATGGCTGACCAGCTTCACCGACACCAGCGCGGTCGGATTGACCTGCTTGAGGTCGTAGATCAGCTGGGCCAGGTCTTCGATGGAGTAGATGTCGTGGTGCGGCGGCGGCGAGATCAGGCCGATGCCCGGCTTGGCATAGCGCAGCCGCGCGATCAGTTCATTGACCTTGTGGCCGGGCAGCTGGCCGCCTTCGCCGGGCTTGGCGCCCTGGGCGACCTTGATCTGCAGCACCTCGGCGTTGACCAGGTACTCGGCGGTGACGCCGAAGCGGCCCGAGGCCACCTGCTTGATCTTGCTGCGCTTCTCGGTGCCGTAGCGCACCGGGTCTTCGCCGCCTTCGCCGGAGTTGCTGCGGCCGCCGAGCCGGTTCATGGCAATGGCCAGCGCTTCGTGCGCCTCGGGCGACAACGCGCCCAGGCTGATGGCGGCGGTGTCGAAGCGGCGGAACAGGTCTTCGGCCGGGGCCACCTCGTCCAGCGGCGTGGGCGTGGGCGCGGCCTTGAGCTGCAGCAGGTCGCGCAGCGCCGACACCGGGCGGCCGTGCACGGCCTCGCAGTAGCGCTGCCAGTCCGCGGCATCACCACTGCGCGCGGCACGCTGCAGGGTCATGACCACGTCCGGGTTGTACATGTGGTATTCGCCGCCGTGCACGTACTTCAGCACGCCGCCCACATCCGGGCGCAGCAGGTCGTTCCAGGCACGCACGGTGAGTTCGCGGGCTTCGTCGTCCAGGCGCGCAAAGCCCACGCCGGCCACGCGCGAGGCGGTGTCCGGGAAGCACAGGTCGACCACCTCGTCATCGAGGCCGACGATCTCGAACAGCTGCGCGCCGCGGTAACTGGCCACGGTGCAGATGCCCATCTTGGAGATGATCTTGGACAGGCCCTTGTAGATGCCCTTGCGGTAGCGGCGGCCGATCTGAGACTGCTCGCCGCCCTTGCTCAGCTGCAGGATGCCGCGCCGGCCGAGGTCGAACAGGGTCTGGTAGGCCAGGTACGGGTACACCGCGGTGGCACCGAAGCCGAGCAGGCAGGCCATGTGGTGCGCGTCGCGCGCGGTGCCGGTTTCCAGAATCAGGTTGACGTCGCAGCGCAGCCCGGCGTTGGACAGGTGGTGGTGGACCGCGCTGGTGGCCAGCAACGCATGCACCATCGGCCGGTCGGCGACCGGGTAGCGGTCGCTCAGCAGCAGCATCACGATGCCCTCGCGGGCCGCCGCCTCGGCCTCGGCGCAGATGCGCTCGATGCCCGCCTTCAGGCCTTCGTCCAGGCTGTAGGACAGATCGATCAGCCGGTTCTTGTCGGCGTACTGCTCCATCTTGATCAGCTGGCGCAGCTTGCGCTGGCTGAGCACCGGCGAATTGAGGATGACGTGGTTCACCGTCTCCGCGCCGGCATGGAAGATGTTGGTTTCCTTGCCGAGCTGGGTGGACAGCGACATGACGCAGTCTTCGCGCAGCGGATCGATCGGCGGGTTGGTGACCTGCGCGAAGGCCTGGCGGAAGTAGTCGTAGAGCGGGCGACTGTGCTGGCTGAGCACGGCCATGGGCGTGTCATCGCCCATCGAGCCGGTGGCTTCCTGCTCGGTTTCGGCCAGCGGCCGCAGGATCTGCTCCACTTCCTCGGTGCTTAGCTGGAACAGCTTGTGATAGCTGCGCAGGGTGCGCTCGTCGAACGGCTCTTCCACCAGTGACGGATCGATCAGCTCGGTCTGCAGGTAGGTCACGCCCTGCTGCAGCCACTGCTTGTACGGTGCGCGGCCGCGGTTGATGCGGTCGATGGCGTCCGAGTCGAGCAGGTCACCGCGCTTGAGGTCGATGGCCATCATCTCGCCCGGCCCCAGCTTGCCCTTGCGCACCACGCGCTCGGCCGGCACTTCCCACACACCGGCTTCGGAGGCGACCAGGAAGTGGCGGTCGGAGGTGAGCATCCAGCGCGCCGGGCGCAGGCCGTTGCGGTCCAGCGTGCAGGCGGCATAGCGCCCATCGCAGGCCACGATGCCGGCCGGGCCGTCCCACGGTTCGCTGTTGAGGCCGTAGAACTCGTAGAACGCGGCTAGGTCGGGGTCCTTGAACTCCAGCGACTGGGTCGCCGGCGGCACCAGGATGCGCAGCGCCTGGATCAGGTCCATGCCGGCGCTGACCATCAGCTCCAGCATGTTGTCCAGGCTCTGCGAATCCGAGCCATGCATGGAGATCACCGGGTCGAACTCGCCGATGTCGAAGCGCGGGGTCTTCCACACCTTGCTGCGCGCCTGCGCCCAACGGCGGTTGCCCTCGATGGTGTTGATCTCGCCGTTGTGGGCGAGCATCCGGAACGGATGCGCCAGCGGCCAGCGCGGCAGCGTGTTGGTGGAGAAGCGCTGATGGAACACGATGGCGCTGGAGGCCAGATCGTTGCGCTGCAGATCCATGTAGAAGCGGCTCAGCTTGTCCGGCAGCACCATGCCCTTGTAGCTGATCGCATTCGGGCTGAGCGTGGTGACGTAGTAATCGGCGTGCTCGCGCAGCTGCTGCTCGCTGCGGCGGCGGGCCAGGAACAGGGCCAGGGTGAAGGCGGCCTCGTCCTGCGTGGCACCGGCATCGACGAACACCTGCTCGATATGCGGCAGCGTGTCACGGGCGAGCTGGCCACAGACGCTGGGGTCGGTGGGCACCACGCGCCAGCCGACCGGCTGGCAGCCGGCGTCGCGCAGCTGCTGTTCCAGCGTGTCGCGGCAGGCCTGTGCGTCGGTGGGGTCGTGCGGCAGGAACACCACGCCGGCGGCGAACCGCGCGCCAAGGGTGAGGCCGGCCTCGACGGCGAGCGCCTTGAGGAACACGTCGGGACGGCGCAGCAACAGGCCGCAGCCGTCACCGGTGACACCGTCGGCGGCGACGCCGCCGCGGTGGGTCATGCGCGAGAGTGCGGCGATAGCCGTGTCGACCAGCAGTCGGGACGGCTGGTCGTCGAGTTGGGCGACCATGCCGAAACCACAGGCATCTCGCTCATCTTGCGGGTCGTAAAGCCCTTGGCGGTTGCGGGGGGCCATCTCTGCCTCAATGTCGGGTGAGCGGCGACACTCGTCCCCGCTCAATCCGTTGAGCGCATCTGGAGGCACCGGATGACTCGACTAGAGCATAGTTGCTGCAACGCCGCAATACACGGTTGCAGGCGCAACCAAACCCCTGTGTTTCAGGGGTTTTCTCCGTCGCCTGTTCAGCCGCAGCGGACGCCGGCCACCACGTTCTT
This sequence comes from Stenotrophomonas sp. TWI377, assembly GCF_039674525.1. Classification (NCBI taxonomy): domain Bacteria; kingdom Pseudomonadati; phylum Pseudomonadota; class Gammaproteobacteria; order Lysobacterales; family Lysobacteraceae; genus Stenotrophomonas; species Stenotrophomonas sp. TWI377. The sequence goes on along the minus strand of NZ_JBDJNT010000002.1, from coordinate 129,244 downwards.
GGCATCCACTTCCACGTTCAGACGCTCGCCGATGAACTCCATCGTGGTCATGTCGTTCGGCTTGAGCACGCGCACGCTGGTGGCGCCGGCATCCTGCTGGGCCTGGCTGCCGAGCTCGGCGGTATAGGGCTGGCCGACCAGGCTCTGCACCTGGGTGGCATCGCAGCTGCCGACCGGCGGCGCTTCGGTCGCCTTGCCGGCTTCGTCGGTCGGCGCGGCGGCGGCTTCGGCCGCCTTCTGCGCATGGGTGGCGACGGCCTCCTGCTCGTCCATCGGCGGGGCGCTGCACGCACCGAGGACCAGCAGGGCGGGGAACAGGGCAATCAGCCCGAAAGAACGCCGCACGCGGCGGAACGACAGGGACGACATCGGTACTCCAGAAAGCGAGCCAGTAAACACTGGAGGATATCGCCAAGCGCGGCGTGAGGTGTTTGTGTTGCGTTATTGACGCGGCGCCGCACCGGCAGCGGTAACACTGCGTTTCCCTGATCCGCGCCGCGTCCATGAGCCCGAGCCGCACCACTACCCCCGAAGCCGCCGCCGCCCGCCAGGCCGGCCTGCGCTATGTCAGCGATGAACTGCCAGGCATTGCCCGCCGCAAGGCCGGCAAGGGCTTTGCCTACCGCGATGCCGATGGCGCGACGGTCCGCGATGCCGCCACCCTGGCCCGGATCCGCGCGCTGGCGATCCCGCCGGCGTACACCGATGTCTGGATCTGCGCACTGCCCAACGGCCATCTGCAGGCCACTGGGCGTGACGCGCGCGGACGCAAGCAGTACCGCTACCACGCCGATTGGGCGCGGGTAAGGGGCGATGGCAAGTTCGATCGCATCATTGCCTTTGGTACCGCCCTGCCCACGCTGCGCCGGCGCCTGCGCCGCGATCTGAAGCTGCCCGGCTTCCCACGCGACAAGGTGCTGGCGATCGTGGTGGCGCTGCTGGCACAGACGCTGGTGCGCGTTGGCAATGAAGTCTATGCACGTGACAACCGCTCTTACGGGCTGACCACGCTACGCAACCGCCACCTCGCGCTGGTCAAGGGCGGCCGGGCGCAGATGCGCTTCCGGGGCAAGTCCGGGCAGGCGCATGAGGTGGATGTGGATGACCGCGAACTGGTCAAGCTGATCCGTGGCTGCCAGCAGCTGCCCGGGCAGGCGCTGTTCCAGTATCGCGATGACGATGGCGCAGTCCAACCGGTGGACTCGGGCATGGTCAACGACTATCTGCACGATGCGATGGGCGAGGATTTCAGCGCCAAGGACTTCCGCACCTGGGGCGGCACGCTGGAGGCGATCCGTCAGCTTGCCGTGACCGAGCTGCCCGAACCCTCCAGTGAGCGCGCGCTGGCAGCATTGCAGAAACAGGTGGTATGCGAGGTCGCCAACCTGCTGGGCAACACACCGTCGGTGTGCCGCAAGGCCTATATCGATCCTTGCGTATTCGATGGCTGGCGGGCCGGCTCATTGAAGGCCCTTGCCGGCCTGCGTGGCGAGCGCCAGTGGGAACTGGCCACGCTGAAAGTGCTCAAGGCCGCGCGGCGCACCGTCCGGCGTGCCCGCGCGGGATGAGCGTAGCGGTCAGCCGCAGTAGAGTGCGGTGATGTTGTTGGTACGACCGGTTTCAATGGTCAGCCGTTCGCCGCCCTGTTCTGCGCCCGGGGTGGGATTGGCCGCGCCACTGGCAGTGGCGCCACTTGCGGCACGCTCGCTGCGCACGACGATGACCTGCAAGCTGTCGCTGTCCACGCGGGCACGCTCGACCGTGGCTTGCGATGCCGCCAGGCCCACGGCGCCGCGGACCTTGTCCACGTGGCACTGGCCGGAAATGACGCCGTCGATCGGCTGGACCTGCGCGACAGGGGTGCTGCTGCAGGCGGACAAAGCAAGGACGGCCACAGCCGCGGACAGGTAACGAAGCATGCGACGCACTCCATGGGAATTGCGCTCAGGGTGCATCGGTGCCCGTATGCGGCGCATGAATCTCTACACGGTGTGGGCACGCTCCATTCACCGTCCCTGGCCGCCGGGTTGACCATAGTGGGGCTGCGCATTCCACGGCGGCCATCGCCGCGACGAACATGCGCCCGCGTGAGACCCACGCATCTGATCCGGCAACAGGAGTCGAACATGGCCACGGCCAAAACCCGTAAGACCACCAAGACCCCCACTTCCCGCAAGCGTCCGCGTCCGGCGGAGGCGGCTGCCGCGGCGGCCGAACCACGCGCCCGTACCCCGGTCGTCAAAACCGCGACCCGCAAGGCCGCCGCCACCGATCCGCGCGCTGCGCGCGTGGCGGCCCGCCAGCGCCGTCTGCAGGACCAGGAAAAGGCCAAGGACGCGCGTGCGGCGAAGAAGGCCGCGAAGGCGCCCACCACGAAGGCCGCCAAAAAGGCCACCCAAGCGGGCACGCGCCGCCAGCCGGAAAAAATGCCGGCCGAGCAGCTGGCCAAACCGGGCAACGAACACGAGATGCAGCTGGCCCCGCGTTTCCTCGCGCCGGACTACCAGGGCAGCGGCAAGCTCAAGGGCAAGCGCGCGATCATCACCGGCGCCGACTCCGGCATCGGCCGCGCGGTGGCGGTGCTGTTCGCCCGCGAAGGGGCGGATGTGGCGGTACTGCACCTGGATGAAAAGAAGGACGCGAAGATCACCCGCGAGCACGTCGAGAAAGAAGGCGGCCGCTGCGTGGTGATCGCGGGCGACGTGCGCGATCCGGCGTTCTGCAACAAGGCCGTCAAGCAGGTCGTCAAGGCCTTCGGCGGTGTCGACATCCTGGTCAACAACGCGGCCTTCCAGCTGCATTGCGATCGTCTGGAAGACCTCGAGGACGAGCACCTGCAGGAAACCCTGCAGACCAACATCGGCGGCTACATCCAGATGGCGCGCGCGGTGCTGCCACACCTGGGCGAAGGCGCGAGCATCATCAACACCGGCTCGGAGACCGGCCTGTTCGGCAGCAAATCGCTGGTGGACTACTCGGCCACCAAGGGCGCCATCCATGCCTTCACCAAGGCGCTGGCCAGCCAGCTGCTGCCACGCGGCATCCGGGTCAACGCGGTCGCCCCGGGCCCGGTCTGGACCCCGCTCAATCCGGCCGACAAGAAGGCGCCGGATGTAGCCGAGTTCGGCCAGGACAGCGACATGGGCCGTCCGGCGCAGCCGGAAGAGCTGTCGCCGGCCTACGTCTTCCTCGCCTCGCCGATCACCGCCAGCTACATCAGCGGCGTGATCCTGCCGGTGATGGGCGGGCCGCGCGGCTGATCGCCGGCGCGGGCGCGTCCACGCCGTAGAACGCGGCGATCCGTGGAATGAAGGTCTGCGGGTTGGCCCCGACCAGGTTGGTCAGCACCACGATGGCCAGCCCCTGGTCGGGGTAGACGATGAAGGCCGAGCGTGCACCGCCCATGCCGGCCACCTGGCGTTGCGGTGCACGTTGCAGCACCGCCCAGCCGGCCCCCCATGCGCCGTCGCTGCCGTCATTGAGCCGTTCCGGGGTCCACATCCGGCGGGTGCCGGCGGCGTTGACCAAGCGGTTGCCGGTCAACGCGACCAGCCACTGCGCGACGTCGTCGGCAGTGGTCAGCATGCCGCCGCCAGCCCACAGCCCGGGGGGCATGTCGTAGAACCAGTGCGAGAGCCGTGGCGCGGCGTCCGGCGCATCGGTGCGGCGCGGGAACCAGCTGTAGATCGTGGCGCTGTTGGCGATCAGGTCGTAGCTGTCGCCGAACGTGGATGACGGCATCCCGGCCAGATCGAACTGGCGCGTGGGTACGTAGCGGTCGTACGGCATCGCGGACTGTGCGGCGATGATTCGTGCCAGCAGCACGTAGTTGGTCTGGTTGTACGTGAAGCGGGTGCCGGGCGCAGCGTCTACCGGGCGTTGCGTCACGGCGGTCCAGGCGGCCGCCTCGGTCCCGCCGCCGAGCAGGCCCTGTGCATCCAGAATGTCCGGCAGTCCTGAGGTATGTGCCAGCAACTGGCGCACCCGCACCCCGCGCCACGCGTCGGGCAGGTCGGCGAGATAGGCCGAGATCGGCGCATCCAGGTTCACCTTGCCTGCTTCGGCCAGCTGCATCATCGCCACCGCGGTGAATGACTTCGTCGCCGAGTTGAGCGGAAAACGCGTGGCGCGCGTGGTCGGCAGCTTGTTCTCGACATTGGCCAGCCCGTGGCTTTCGGACAGCACCACTTTCCCGTCCTGGACCACGGCGATCTGCAGCCCGGGAATACGCAGCGCATCCATGGTCTGGCCGATGAACTGCCGGGTCTGCTGGTTGGCGGTGTCCACGTTGCCGGCTTGGGCGTGCACGGCCAGCGGGAACAACAGGGCGACGATCATGATCACGCGACGGGTGGAACGCATGCGGTGGGTCCTTGGCGAGGCGGGCGCGATGCCACGGCGGACTGCGGCAGCTCGAAGGCTTGGATGCGGGCCGGGGCGAAAAGGTTTAAGGCCCACGGGCTGTCCACTGCGCCGCCTACCGTTCGTCGGCACCCTCCATCCGGCACTTGACGACACCTGTAGTCACTGGCACGGTAGCGACACGTGTAGTCATAGGGAGAGCGTCATGCGCGGCAAGACGATCGGGGACCAGGAACTGGCCCTGCTGCAGTACATCGCGGAACAGGACCGCCCCAGTGTCGGGGAGGTCGCCACCGGCTTCGGGGAGCCGCGCGGGCTGGCACGCTCGACCGTGCTGACCATGATGGAGCGCCTGCGCGCCAAGTCGTACCTGAGCCGCAAGCAGGTGGACGGTGTCTACCGCTATGCCACCACAAGCGGCCAGGACAGCGTGGTGCAGGGCGCCGTGGCCAGCTTCGTGGAGAAGACGCTGCAGGGCTCGGTCTCGCCGTTCGTGGCGTTCATGTCGCACAAGGTGGATGTCAGCGATCAGGAACTGGCCGAGCTGGAAGCGCTGGTCGCACAGTTGCAGTCACGCAAGCGGGAGGGCTGAGTCATGGACATGATGATGAGTGAAGTGCTGATGCGCCTGGGCTGGACCAGCCTACAGAGTGCGGTGCTGGTGGCGCTGGTGTGGGGCGTGTGCCGGCTGCTGCCGCAGCTGCCGTCCGCCACCCGTTGCCGGCTGTGGTGGCTGGTGGCCGCGCAGGCCGTGCTCGGCCTGCTCTGGAGCAGCCCGCTGGAACTGGCGGTGTTGCCGGCCCCGGCGGCGGTGACGGCACCGGCGATGGCGCTGCCCGCGTTCGACGCCGCCGTGCAGGCCGCGCCGGTCACGTACGCCGCCACTGCGCTCGAGTCGGCGACGATGACAGCCTCCTGGCCCTTGCTGCTGCTGGCCGCGTGGGCTGCCGGTGTGCTGCTGATGCTGATGCACAGCCTGCGCGGCTACCGCGCCAGCCGCGCGCTGGTGCGCAGCGCCACCGAGTGCACCGACGCCGGCCTGCAGCAGGCGCTGCAACTGGCCGCCGAAGCGCATGGCCTGCGGCGCTCACCGCAGCTGAAGCTTTCCGCGCAGATCCGGTCGCCGCAGTTGATCGGCCCGTGGCGGCCGGTGCTGCTGCTGCCGGCCCGCGAGCTGCCGACGATGTCGGCGGACGATCTGGACATGGCGCTGACCCACGAACTGATCCATCTGCAGCGCCGTGACCTGTGGTGGGGGTTGCTGCCAGCGTTGTCGCAGCATCTGTTCTTCTTCCATCCGCTGGTCCACGTGGCGGCCCGCGAATATGCGCTGGCTCGCGAAGAAGCCTGCGATGGGGCGGTGGTGGCCGGGCATGATCACTGCCGCCATGACTACGGTCGCCTGCTGGTGCAGCTGGGTGTGGCGCCCCGTCCCGCCGTCGGCGTGGCCAGCGCCTCGCCGAACCTGCGCAGTCTCAAGCGCCGGCTGCGGACGCTGCAGCAGACCCGCAGCGTCCCGCGCGTGGCCTCGCTGGCAATCACCGCGCTGTTCGTGGTGATCGGTATTGCACCGTTGCGTCTGGTGGCTGCACCGCCGCCGCCGGCCGCACCCCAGGCACCGGTCGCGCCGACCGCGCCCACCCCGCCCGCGCCACCGGCCCCGGCACCCGAACCGCCGCCGGCGCCACCGCCGGTATCCGCCCCGCAGCCCCCGCAGGCCCCTGCTGCACCGCGCGCACCGGCGCCGTCCGAGGCCCTGGCTGACGACGTGAGCTTCGTGACCCACGGTAAACTCAACATCACGCGTCAACCCGCGCAGGCCTTCGTGTTGATTGGCGGCGAGAGCAATTTCGTCGATGCCTCCGTCGCTGATCTCAAGCAGGCACGACGCGATGCCGGCAACGATCAACCGGCGCTGTGGGTGCGCCGCGGCCAGGACCGCTATCTGATCCGCGATCCGGCGGTGCTCAAAGCGCTGGGACACACCCAGACGGAAGTGGCCGCGCTGGGAACGGCGCAGGCCGAGCTGGGCAACCGCCAAGCGGCGATCGGTCAACAGATCGCGGCGGCATCGTTGCAGATCACGGCCGATGCAATGGCCTCGGTGGATGTCAGCGCGGTGGTCAACAGCGCGATCCGCGATGCCGGTCTGGATGCCGCTGTCGAAGCTGACCGGGCGGCCCGCCAAGGGGCTCGCCAGTCACGTGCAGCGGCGTCGGCTGCCAGCCAGGCCGCACGCGAAGCACGTACCGCCTCAGCCAGGGCGGTGGACGCCCGCCAGATCGCGCTGGTGGCGCGTGAGCAGGCCGAACTGGGCAAGGAACAGGCACGCCTGGCACAGCAGCAGAGTGTGGCCTCGGCGCGTGCGGTGCGCGACGTGCGCACCGCGATCGATCAGGCACTGGCCAGCGGCAAAGCGGAGCGCGTGCGCAACTGATCGCCACGTTCGCCACGTTCGCCACGGCGGCCTGCGTGCCAGGCCGCCGGCTTCAACCGATTAGCCGCAGTTGGCCCGCACGATCCTGTTCTGTTCGTCCACTTCGATGCTGAGCCGGTCTTCGCGGAAATCCATGGTCATCGCCATGCCCGGCTTGAGCACGCGGGCATTGCGGGCACCGCTGTCCTTCACCGCCTTCTGGATCACCGCCTCGGTGGCAGTCTGCCCGGTCAGGCCGGTGAGCTTTTCCGGGTCGCATTGGGAGGCGCTGCCGGCTACCGCAGGCGGGGCGGTCGAGGTCGGGCTGTCAGGTGGCGTCGCGGCGGTCTTGGCCGGAGGGCTGCAGGCGGCCAGCGGCAGGGCACAGCCCAGGGCGAACAGAAGGTTCAGACGCATGTGGTGGTCCTCCCACGGTAAGTACCCGCAGTGTCCGTGGGCCGGCCTTTACACCGCGTCAATGGCCTGCAGCGCCAACGTCTCCCGGTCGCGCTGTTCTTCGGCCACCAGCCGCCGCATCAGCAGCGCCAGGGTCACCACGTCCTGATGGTTGTGCTCGGCTACCCGGCGCAGGTTCACCGCACTGCCGCCGCGCAGGTAGTTCAGCCACGCAGCCGGCGCTTCCGAGCCGGGCAGATCGTCCTCGCGCACGATCTGCAGCAGCTGCCGCTCGATCGTGGCCAGCCGGCAGTTTTCCCAGGTGCCGCGATAGCGGCGGCGTGTCGGGAACAACAGATCGACGTGATCCAGCGGCGTGATCGGGCAGCGCTGCCGGGCCAGCCGATAGCGCGTCTTGAGCAGCGGGGCGTCGTAGCAGCGCCCGTTGTAACTGGAAAACACCGTGCTCGGCTGCAGCCAGCCGGCGAACTCGCGCAGCATCGCGGTTTCCGCGGCCATCGTCGTCATCAGCAACTGGCGGATGCGCAGGCCGTCGCCACGTTCGGGATGCGTGTGCCAGTCCGCGGCACCGATCATGAAGGCGCGGGTGCCGGTGCCGCCGGCCAGGCCGGTGGTTTCGGTATCGAAGAACAGCAGGTCCTGCGGCTGCACCTGTTCACCCTCGCGCTTGGCGAAGGCCAGCGACAACGGTTCGGTCGGAATGGCTTGGATAACGAACGATTCGATCAGGAACAGGCCCGGCGCGATCTCCTCACCCGGCACATGGCGGTCCTTGGCGTTCTCGCGCGCGGGGGCCGTGCTGATGCCGCGGCCGCGCAGGCCGAGCAGACGGCGCAGGCCACCAATCTCGGGCTTGCGCAGCGCCGGCGCGGGAGCAGGAACAGCGGGAACCGCCGGTGCGGTCTCGCGTGCGGCCGCACCGGTTGGCTTGTGGCGGATCTCCTGCTCGACCCAGCCGAAGACGGAGGCCGGTGCGGGCGTACGCGCACGCGCATCGTTGGCGGCGGGCGGAAGCGGGGTGCTGCCCGTGTCGCCGGGAGCGCCCGTGTCATCGGCAGCGGATCCGCGCCCAGCGGCGATGGCGGGACCAGAGGCAGGCGCCGCTGTCGCATCACCGGCCTGCCGACGCAGCAGGCGCAGCTTGTCCAGGCTCAGGCTCACGGGGTCACCACCTCGGCGCTACGGCGCTCCTGCTCTTCAGCAGACGGCAGCGCGGCGCTGTCGAACAGATCCAGCACCTTCAACGCCAGCGCCTTGGGCGTGGTGGCATCGTCCTCCTGGCCGGCCAGCACCGGGCCCACGCAGGCCGGGCAGCCGGCCTTGCAGTCGCAGCCCTGCACCAGCTCGCGCGCGCGCAGCAGCAGCTCGGCCTGGCGCACCCAGAGCGGTTCGCTCAGGCCCACACCGCCAGGGAAGTTGTCGTACAGATACACCGTCGGCACGAACTGCTGCTGCAGCTCGATCGCGCTGGCATCGAACTCGGCGCCGCGCAGCTGCCCGCGTCCGCTCTGGTCGGCCACCGCGAACCACGCGCCATCGCCATTGCCGACCGCCTTCTGCAGATCGCGAGCATCGGCCATCACCGCCACCGTGGCGACGATGTGCAGCGCGTAGGCCGCGCCGAGGAAGCCATCCAGCGCTTCCTGCTTGCTGTCGAACGCGGTCAGCAGCAGCGCCTGCGGCAACTGCCACCACACCGCGGTGGTGTGCAGCTCCTGGTCGGGCAGATTGACCGGGCCGTAGCCGATGTTCTCGTGGGTGTAATAGCGGATCTTCTTGTAGCCGGCCACGCGGCGCACCACGTGCACTTCGCCGTGGTGCGAATCGCCACGCCCGGCGATGCAGCCATCGAAGCGGTCCAGCACCTTGAGCTTGGTGAAGTCGATGCTGTCGGTGTAGTAGTCCACGTGGGTACGGGTGACGTAGGCCTTGCGGCCTTCCCAATCCAGCCGCTCCACCTGGTAGGGGGTGGACTGCACCATGTGGATGGCGCCTTCATACAGCGTCAGCGCGGCGGCGGAGTAATCCACCTCGGCGATGATCTGCTGCTTGCCGTCGCTGCGGTCCACCACCACGAAGTTGCCGTCGGCGACCGAGCGCAGGCTGACCGCGTTGGCCGGGTAGCTGTCGGCGATCCACTCCCAGCGGTCGCCTTCGCGATGCACCACCTCGGTTTCGGCCAGGGCTTCCAGGAACACCAGCGGATCGATCGGGCCGAACGGATCGCCGGCCAGGAACGGCAGCTCGAAGGCGGCGCAGCGGATGTGATCGAACAGGATCAGCGGCTGGTCCGGCGCGATGCGCGCATGCTCGGGCGAGGCGTCGGCGAAGAAGTCCGGATGCCGCACAACGTATTGGTCCAGCGGCTGCGAGCTGGCCACCATCACGCCCAGTGCGGGCTGCTGGCGCCGGCCGGCGCGGCCGAAACGCTGCCAGGTCGCGGCGACGCTGCCCGGATAGCCATTGAGGATGACCACGTCCAGGCTGCCGATATCCACGCCCAGCTCAAGCGCCGAGGTGCTGACGATGCCGTCGATCTGCCCGGCGCGCATCGCCCGCTCGGTCTCGCGCCGTTCGGTGGGGAGGTAGCCGCCCCGGTAGGCGCGGATACGGGCCGGCTTGCGCGGGTCGTGGTCGAAGATGTCCTTGAGGTACTTGGTGAGCACTTCAACCATCAACCGGCTCTGCGCGAAGATCAGGGTCTTCAGGCCGGACTTGATCGCGATGCGGGCGATGCGGTTGCTCTGCGAGCGCGCCGAGGCCCGCAGGCCGAGATCGGCATTGACCACCGGCGGGTTCCACAGCAGCACATGCTTGGGCCCGGTCGGCGCGCCGGATTCGGTGATCGCGGTGACCGGCGCTTCGATCAGCGCCTCGGCATGCGCCTGCGGGTTGCCGATGGTGGCCGAGCACAGAATGAACTGCGGCTCCACGCCGTAGAACGCGCAGATCCGCTTGAGCCGGCGCAGCACGTTGGTGACGTGGCTGCCGAACACCCCGCGGTAGGTGTGCACCTCATCGATCACCACGTAGCGCAGGTTCTCGAAGAACTGTGCCCACTTGGTGTGATGCGGCAGGATCGCCTGATGCAGCATGTCCGGGTTGGAGACCACGATGTCGCCGTGCAGGCGGATCGCCTGGCGTGCATCGCCCGGCGTGTCGCCATCGAAGGTGAAGGCTTTCACGCCCAGGTCGCCGGCGCGGTTGAGCTCCAGCAGCTCGGCCACCTGGTCCTGGGCCAGCGCCTTGGTCGGGAACAGGTACAGCGCCTTGGCCTTGCCCTGCATGGCGGCGCTGACCACCGGCAGGGTGTAGCACAGCGATTTCCCGCTGGCGGTCGGGGTCACGATGGCCACGTGCTCGCCCCGCTGGCTGGCCTCCCAGGCCTGCGCCTGGTGGCTGTACAGCTGCTCGATGCCGCGTGCTTTCAGCGCGTTGACCAGGGCATCGGGCACATCGGCCGGGATCGGCGCGTACTGGCCCTCGCGGGCGGGAATCGTAAAGCTGCCGGTGATGCGGTCGTTATAGCGCCGCTGCAGGCGCGCGGTCAGCAGCGCACCATCGCGCGAGGGCAGCCCATCGGTGGTGGCGAGGTTGCGCTCGGCGTCCTCGGTGCGCTTGGCGAGTTCGTAAGCCATGGTCACAACGGTCTGCAAAGGACGCTATGGAAACATGACCGCGTCTCAATGTCTGAGACATCGCGATGCAGGCCGGTGAATGGTTCAGTGCCCGCCCGCGCTATCTGGACAGCTGCCAGCAACGAAATCTGAAGGCGGCGTCCGTATGCTTGAGGGAGCCCGCACACACAAGGATGGCGCCGCAGTGGCATTACGTGGACACCAAGGTGCAGTTCTGCTGGCCAGCCTGCTGCTGGCCGCCGCCGCGCAGGCACAGCAGGTGGCGCCACCCGAACCCGTGGAGCCGCCGCCCCCGACAACGCAGGGGGATGTCACCACGCTGGGCGAGGTGCGCGCCCTCAAGCCCGACGACGAACCGCTGGACCTGTACCGCTTCAAGAATCCGGTACAGGTGCAGCCCAACCGCTTCAGCCGCACCTGGAGCGAACCACCCTCGCCGGAGCAGGTCAGCATGAGCGGTGGCTATCTGATGATGGGCATCAACAAGGGGCTGGCCGCCGCTGCGCAGGGCGTGAACAAACTTACCGGCGGACCCGACCAGATCCAGTCCGCGAGCGCCCGCCCACCGCCGGAGCTGACCGACGAAGAGCAGCGTCGCGCGCAGGAGGTGTGTGCGCAGCAGGGTGGGTGCCCGGTGCTGCCGGAGCCCTGATCGGTCAGGGCGACCAGCGGTGCATCGGCGCTGGCCGCTGGAGGATGTCCGCGTCCAGCGCGCTGCGGCGTGCGATGGCCCGTGGCACGTAGCGCACGCACTGTACCGCGTGGAACAGCATCAGCAGCAGCGCTGCCAGCAGCCATGCGCAACGGCCCAGCCCGGCGATGGCTGCATCGGAGGGCTCGGTCGGATCAATCTCCAGCCACTGCGTGCGCCCATCGTGGATACGCGCAGTGACCGTGCCAGAGACGGCGACCGGTCGAGCGATGGTCGCGGTGGCGCGCATGCGCTTCCACTGGTCATGCGCCGTGCCGAGCCAGGCGTCGCCGACAGAGTGGAACTCAGCCGGCGAAGCCGTCACCAGGACCACGCCGCCCTGCTGCTGTGCGAGCAGCGCAGGCGTCTGCGCCGCCCACCGCGACAGCACATGCGCATCGGCCGCCTGCTCGACCGCGGTGTTGATCTTTCTGATCACGTGGCTGGGAAACGCCAGGCCCTCCGGACCCGCCTGATCGCTGGCGAGGCGGGCGGCGCGCATGAGCGAGGCCCAATCCTGGTCGCCATGCGCGGTGTGATCGCTCTGCCAGGACAGCAGACGCAGCAACGTTGACTGAAGGTCGCCGCAGGCATCCAGGCCCTGCACGCACGCGGCATCGACGCGCTCCAGCAGGTCGCCCAGTCCGGTTACCTGGCGAAAGGGTGCCAACAGATCGGTGGTCCCGGTGTACTGCGTACGCAGCTGCGTATCGTAGGACCCCAATCTCAGGATCGGTTCTGCGATCTCCAGTTCAGCCATCGGCACCTGGGGCACTCCCCAGCGGACCCGGTCGCAGTCGGCGGTGGCCACGGTATGGCCGTGCCGTTGCTGAGGCACCAACTCGCACGTTGCGCGCACGCGCAGGTGCACACCATCGCCGATGGCGGGAGGTCGTTGCAGCAGGCTGCCGGGGTCAGCATCGGTACGGAGCTGGTGCGCCGAGAACAATCGCATCGCGCGCTGCACTTCGTAGGTGGGGCCATCGCTGGCACTCAGCGCAAGGCACAGCGACACCAGCGCTACCGCGAGCATCAGGGCATGCCGCGCCAGCGGCACTGGTGGATATCGACGATGCTCATCCAGCATCGACCAGCCCGGACCCAGGGACAGTACGCGCCGGCTGTGCCGGTATATCTCGGCTTCGATTGGGTGACCCGCCTGCAGTCCCTTCGATTCGTTCCAGTCGTGGCAGGGGCGAATCCGCTGGTCGTTGCCGATCAACACGTGACATCCGGTGCCCGCAGGATCGCCGGGGCGCAGAAGCTGCAAGCGGTTCAGGCGACCATGCACCCGGTCGATTGGCTGAAGGGCAGCCGGACCAACCTGCCGACGCAGATAGAAGCCGGCCGACAACAGCATCAAGGCCAGTCCTGCACCCAGCACGCCCCAGGCCCACGGGCCGTTGTCCCAGAGCAGGGCCACGCCGCAGGCATTGGCCAGCAGGGCCAACCCGGCAGCCGCCCACGGCGTACCGGGGCGGCGACGGAGCCGGCGTTCCTCCGGATGCTCCATGCGCTCGCCCACGTGTCGTGCGGGCGTCCGTAGCGCGCGTGACCCTGCTGTGGTGATATCGAATGCATTGAGCCGCACCACGATCGCATAGCCCGGCGCCAGAACGACCTCTGCGGTGTTCTGCTCGGCCAGGTGGTCCGCCGCATCAAAGGGCAGCAGTACGTCCACGCCGCCCACGCTCTCCCGCACGAATGAGATACCCCGGTTGCGCAACACTTCGCGGGTATGGGGCCCGGTCAGTGCGCGCACCTCGGCATCCACGGTGAGGTCAAGGCAGGCATGGAGCGGCGCCAGGGCGGCGCGCTCTTTGACCGACAGCACACGCAGGGGTGCCTGCTCGCATAACCGTTCGAAGAAATGACGGGCGTCACGCCGTCGTTGCCACTGTATGACCGGCGCCAGAAACAAGAGGACGAGCACGCCGAATGCCATGATCTTCATCGCAAGCGGGCTGCCTCAAGGGGGACGGTGTACCAGGCCGATGTCCCCATCGAGTCGATCTTCACCATGGCAGGTGCATTCGTCATGCTCATGTCAGCGTGTGGAAAACCAGGCAGGTTGGCAGTTTGCCGGCGCGCTCACCATGCAAGAAGTTGTAGTTCATGGCACCACGGGAACGCGCTTCTGCCGAGCATCACCTCCGCGCGGTTGCAGTCGCTGAAATGCACCATGACGTCGTACGGGAGAATGACGTGGGTGCCGCCAGCAGTGTGCGGCGCATGCCAGCCGGAAGCATCACGACTGACCTCTGGGCCTGGTGATCCAGACCATCTGTCAGGTTTTCCACGCACTGACGGTCTTCTAAAGGACGCACGCCCACATGGAGAGCCGCATGCTTACCCCTGACACCGTTCTGCCGTCACCTCACGCAAGCGCCTGGCCCGCCCGTCGCATGTGGCACTGGTGGGCCGCAGCCTGGCGCATGTACCGGCAGGCGCCGATACGCTGGTTCGGGCTGTCCCTGGTGCCGATGGCGCTCGAACTCGTCCTGCAGGTGTCCATTCCGGTGGCCGGCGTGGTGCTGTCCAAGTTCGTGGTGCCGGTCGCATCGGTGTGGTGCCTGATCGTCCTGGACCAGCGTGTGCGCAATGGCCGCTTCGCCATAAGGCAAGGCATGGCCCGGACGTTCCGGCTGCGCGGCCGTCTGCTGCAGTTGGCCGTGTTGTCAGCGAGTGTGTTCGCCTTCCAGATCGCGCTGCTGTGGATGTGGGTCGGGCCGTCGGTGGCGCTCGGCGTGGCGACGGGGGATCCGGCGGTGGTCACCCAGCTGACCCGCCTGCAGCTGGCCACCGTCTTCGCGGCGGGGACGCTGCCGGGCATGCTGCTGTTCTTCACCGCGCCGCGGGTGGTGCTGGAGCATGCAGGAGTGGTGGAGGCATTGCACGAGAACCTCCGGCTGCTTGGCGTGGGCTGGCGGCCGCTTGCGGTGTACCTTGCGCTATCGATCCTGCTGGTTGGCAGCGTGGCATTCCAGCCCTGGTTGCTGTTGCCGTTGCTGCAGCTGGGGTATGTGGGCTACTGGGCCTACCGCGATGCATTTGATTCCGTTGCCGCTGACTGAGCCGCCGCCTTGCCGCTGCCGACCGCCGCTGACCTGCAGTCCATCCTTCGTGAGCACTGGCCGATGCTGAGCCGACTGGCCCACAGCTACACGCGCGATATCGCCCGCCGCGATGATCTCCTCCAGGAAGTCAGCATCGCGGTATGGCAGGCGCTCCCGCGCTGGCGTGGCGACGGCTCGTTGCGTGCCTTCGTCGCACGTGTTGCCCACAACCGCTGCGTCGATGTATTCGCCAAGGAGCAGCGCCTGTCTGCCAGTGATCTGGATGAGACCTGGCCCGATCCGCATGCCGATCCGCTGCGCCATGCCGAAGCACAACAGCAGCGCGATGGCCTGCTGACTGCCGTTCTCAGTCTGCCACTCGGCTACCGGCAGGTCGTGTCCCTCGCGTTGGAGGGATTCGCCCACCGCGAGATTTCCGAAGCGCTGGGGCTGGAAGAGAATGCGGTCGCGCAGCGGTTGAGCCGCGCCAGGCGAATGCTGCGAGATCTGATGGGAGCTTCGCGATGACCGCGATCGACGACGAGAACACGGGGTGGGATGCACTTGCGATGCGCTGGCAGGCCCAGCCCAGCGGAGTGCCCGATGTGCAGGTACTTCAGCGCGAGGTGCATCGCCGGAGCCGCCGCCTGCGCATGGTCTGGAGTGTTGAGGTGGTCCTGGCAGTACTGTCGCTTGCCAACTGCGTCCGGGCATTGTCACTGGGTGAGCGACTGCCTGTGCCCGCCGGACTGGTGTGGTTCCTGATCGGACTGATCATCGCCATGACGGGCTGGACGCTGTGGCAACGCCGACGCCAGTGGTACGCGAAGGCACTCGATGCACGCGCGCTGATGGCGTTCGAAGCTGAGCGCTCACGCACGGCGCTCCGTATCTGGCGCGTGTCGACATGGGTGAGTGTGGCGCTGTGGACGGCGATGACGCTCTGGGCATTGTTCACGGTGCAGGGACGGATGCCGATGGTGCAGGTTGCACCCCCTGCGGCATGGGCCTTGAACATCGTGGTCAATGCCGTCGTCGTAGGGGTGTTTGCGGTCGCAGCCTGGGTGGTATGCCGCCGGCACCGGCAGCGACTGCAGCGGTTGCATTCACTGGAGAGGATGATGGACGTTGACTGAGCTCAGCAGGCATTACTGACACCCTTGGCGTATCACCGTGCAGGGGCTGCCACCCGCCGCCGCTCCAGCCACCACAGCAGCCCGGCCGCCAGCACGAAGGCGAGCAGCCACGGCCGCCGTGCGCCCGGCGTCTCGACCACGCCAGCCGATGCTGCGGCGGCGCCGGTGGCCAGGCGCTGGGCCGTCGCGTCGCGCAGCTGCTGCCGATACAGCGGTCGCGCGCTGGCCGGATCGAAAACGTAGAACGCGTGGCGGTCTTCGCCCTGCTGCAGCTGATGCCAGCCCGGCTGGTTCGGCCAGTAGCCGGCGCAGTGTTCGGCACCGCTGGCCGGGTCAACCCGAAGCGGGATCAGTGTGCCATCCGGCGCGCGCACCTGTGCCGACTCCCGAAGCTGGCACAGTGCCACGCGCTCGCCGGCCCAAGGGGTGGTGGTCTCTACGCGTGGCGCATCCGCGGCGGGAAGCGGGCGCGCCACGCTGGCCAGCACGCTGCTCCACAACTCGGCGTGGCGATCGTCGCGGCCGGCCAGCAACAGGCGATAGCTGTCGGTGACGGGCAGGAGCGCAACGCGGCCGCGTCCGAGCGCGCGATAACCGCCGACGGCAGCGCCCTTGTCATCGCGCAGCAGGGCGGTCGCATCGTTGGCCTTGAGGCCCAGCTGCTCCAACACCGGCAGCGCAGCCTGGTGCGAGGCCGTGTCGGCGTCCTCGATGTAGGCGGTGGTGTCCGATGCGGTTCGTTGTGGGCCACGACGTGCCTGCAGCAACGCCGCGTCGGCATCGGCCGTCAGTGACAGGGGCGCGGCCTGGTTGCCGCCGGTGACGGACAGACCCCAGCTGCGCAGCGTCTGGCGGGCGCCATCGCCGAGCGGGCCACTGGTGCGGACGAGCACGCCCAGCCCGCCGCGGATCGCCTGCTGCAGCGCGCTGCGTTGCGCGCCCGACAGCCCGCCCAAGCTGCGCTCATCCAGTACCACGACATCGGTCTCAGCCAAGGTGGCAGCGGTAAGCGCGATCGGTGCATCGCCGAGTGATACCCCACCGCCGGCGTTGGCCTGCGCCTGCACCCGCAGCCCGGCATCGGTGGCCCAGCGGCGCAGGTATTTGAGCTCCGGGCCGGGCGCACCGGCCAGCAGCAACAGGCGGGGCGTCGCCGCGGCCGCGGTGTCCACGGGAACGGCAAGCGTATCGACCACATGCTGTTCGGCGTCGATCAGACGCAGGCCGAACACGCTCTGTCCGGCGACGCGGGCCACACCGCTGAGTTGCATCTTCCCTTCGGCATCTGGCGTAGACCTGTCGATGACCACACCGGCAGGATCCACCAGCTCGGCGCGTGCCTTCGACACGCCCTGCGCGCGCGCGCTGACGGTGAACACCGCACCGGGCGCAGTGACCGGCGGCGGCTGCAGTGCGATCCAGCCCTGTGGTGCGCTGGGCAATTCGATACGTACGCCACGGGGCAGCGCGGCATCGCGATCGCGGGCCGACAGGCCATCGCCGATCAGCCGAAGGGAGGTGGGACCCGGATGCTGGCGCAACACGGTGGCCAGGTCGGGTGCTGCGAGGGCGTCTGCCACCTTCGTCGCTTCCGGCAGCGCGACCACGGTCTCGCCCGGCGCCGCCGACCAGCGCACCTGATCGGCCGCGCCCGTCAGCACGGTCAGCTGGCCACCGGCCACGCGCTGCATCGGTGGCACCAGGGTCAGGTAGAGCAGCACGGTCACCACGGCCTGCAACACCAGCAGGGTGGCGAACACGCCGCTTGCCCGCGCCGGTCCACGCCACTGCTGCCAGCACAGACGCGCGCTGCTCAGCAGCAGCACGGCGAGCAGCGCGAACAGGATCCAGCGCGGGTCGCTCACGGTGTCGCCTCCAGTGCATCCAGGTAGCGCTGACCCATGGCATCGGGTGCGCTGCGCCGGGCTACCTGCGGCAGCGGGCGCAGCAGGGCACGCCACAGCTGCGCGCGCAGGGCCTGATGGCAGTCGGCGCAGCCGGGGGTGATGCGCAGTGTTTCGATGGCGGCGGCCAGGCTCAGCGGGTCCGGCAGGCGTGCTTCATTGCGTCGGAGCCACTGGGTCAGCGCGTCCAGATCGGGGGCGCTGGCCGGATCGGCCAGCTGCTGCCAGACCTGCACGATGGCCTGGTCGGGTGCCTCCAGCGCACGCAGTGGCAAGGTGCGGCTGGCCAGGTCGGCGCGATCGCCGCTCATGCGTCGGCTCTCGTCGATCGGCGGCAGTTCCGGGCCGACCCGCGCCAGGTAGATGCGCTCGGCCTGCTGCACTTCCTTGATGAAGCCCAGCGCCTTGTAAGCGTAGGGCAGGGCACGCTCGGGCTGGCCCTGGCGCAGTTCGCCTTCCGAGGACCACATCTGGTCCAGTGCTGCCTTCAGCGTGGCGCGCGTCTTGGGATCGAGCAGGGTCGCGGCCTCGGCGTGATCGTGGGTATGACCGTACTCGGAGAGCACATCGGTGGCGCTGCCGAACACCGGGGCGCTGCCGTCGGTCGGCGCGCCGTGGTCGTGATCATCATGGCCGGCCTGCGTCTGGGCATGCTCACCATCGTGATCATGATCGTCATCGTGCGCGGCCGCCGGTGTGTCACTGGTCGGCAGGGCATCGCTGGTCGGCGGCGGCTTGGCCCCGCCTTCGCTTTCCTCGCCGAGGAACTGGCCATAGCGCAGGCGCAGGATGCGCTGGTCCACGCCGATCGCATCGGAACGCTTCACGAATTCCTCTGCCGGCAGCTGGCGACGCTGTTTGATCAGGGCTTCGGCGTCGATGATGATCTGGCGCTGGCTGCGGAAATACGCTGGCAACGTCTTCTTGACCATGCCCTCCATGTCGGTGCCCTGGATCTCCGCGGCGCTGGGCAGGCGCAGGATCACGCTGCTGCTCTGGGCGCTCTGCGCAGTGGGTGTGTGGGTGTCACGCACGGTCAGCTGCGCGATCACGTCGTTGCCTTCGGTGGCGCCCAGCGCGGCCAGGTCCAGCGTGCGCGCGAAACGCCGCTGCGTCGCCGGCCCGGTGCCGGTCAGGCTGAACGTCTGCTCGCGGAAGGTGATGTTCTCGCCGCTGCCCTGGGCCAACGTGACCTTCAACTGCGCGGTGGCGACCACACCATAGTCGTCGGTAGCCTCGAACTGCAGCGGCCACTGACGTTGGCCGGGCGTACCCAGCACGAGACTGCGGTCGGGCGCGATCACGCGCACCACAGGCGGGCGATCGGGCACCACATCGAGCCGGTACAGGCGGGTGTCGCGCAGGGCAGGCTCGGTGACCACGCGATACAGCGCCGGACGCGTGGCGGTCCACTGCGCGGTCCATTGTTCGCCGTCACGCGCCAGCGCGATGCGCTGGCCATCGTGGAACTGCAGGGTCGCGGTCTGCGGCTGCGCGGAGAAACGCAGTGACCAGTGCAGGCGGCTGTCCTGCGGCACCTTGCCGTCCAGCGCGCTCTGCACACGCGCGGCCTGCCCGGTGTAGGCCGGGGCGGTGATCTCCAGCCGCGCGGAACGCAGCTGTGGTGGTTGCGCAGGTGTGGCCGGCGGTGCCGCCGTGCCCGGGAACAGGGGCGCCGCGTTCTGGCCGCGTGGCCAGCCCAGCGCAAGCGCGATCATCACCACCGACGTGATCACCGAGGCCAGCACCCACCGGCCCGGCCAGCGCGGCCGCAGTTCGGGCATGCGCGACTGCAGGGCGGCGGCGACATGTGCGCGCTGCCGCTGCTGCAACGGGTTCAATGCCGCCGGTATGGCAAACAGCAGGTCGGCACTGTCCTGCACGAGCGGGTGGTCGTCCAACCGGCGGACCAGCCATTGGCGATCCAGACGACGTGCGCGCCAGGTTGCCACGCCGACGCTGATCAGCAACGTCAACAGCAGGACCACCGTCGCCGCGTTGAAGCCGGCCAGCCGCCACGCCACCGCGCTGATCGCCAACGCGACCGGCCCCGCGAGCAGGGTGATGATCCACCATTGGCGCCGACGCGCGCGCTGCCAGGCGTGCTGGATGGCAGCGTTCATGCGCCTGCTCCGCGGCGCGGCGAGGTCGCCATCGCCCGTTCCAGCGCGAACAGCAGCACGATCAGCGCGAGCAGCCAGGGGCTCAGCTCACGCGGTGCGGGAAGCGGTGCGGCAGCGCCACGCAACGGTGCCTGTGTGGCCGCAGGTGCGAGGGTGGGTGCGGCCGGTGCCGCGATGACCGCCAGCAATTGGCGGGGGAAGCCGGGATCGCGCAACGCCGGCAGCGCCGTCGGTGACAGCGCTGCGCTGAAGCGCAGCAGACGACCGCTGCCTTCCTGCCGTTGTTCCAGCACCACTGCACCCTCTGCATCGCGCAGGACGGGCATCCAGCCGGCCCCCGCAGCACCGGGCGCGACCAGCACACTGCCGCCCTGTTGCACCCACGTCTGCCAGGCGGCAGGCAGCGGCGTAGCAGCGAGCCACACGCCGGTCTGCCCGGCATCGGGGGCGGTATCAGCACCGCGGGCAGGCGACAGCGCCTGGTTGGACCAGGCGCGCTGCAGCGCGGCCAGCACGCGCTGCTCGCCTTCTGCGATATCGCCACCGACCTGCAGCACAGGCAGTGTCGCCGTACGCGCGCTGGCCGGCGCCATGAGGATCGGCCGCCAGTTCACGGCACGCGACAGGCGTGGACGCTCGCCATCCAGTCCGGGCATCGGGTCGGGCACGTACACCGTCAGCGGTGCGCCGGCAGGCAGTGTCTGGTCCAGCTCGCGCAGCAGGCTGGCCAGTGGTTGATGGGACGCCGGGGCGCCGTCGGCCAGCGCAGGGAAGCCAGGCGCCAGCCATCGCCAGTCGCCTTTGGCGTCCTGGCCACGCAGCGCCGCGCCGTCGAGACCAGGGGCGACGACCGTGACCGCGTGGGTATCGGCGCCGCCACCGTGCAGCACCGGCCGCGCCAGCAGCAAGGCCAGCGCGGCAAGCAACAGCAGCCGCACCAGCAGCAGCGGCCACGCATCGAAGCGGATTTTCTGACGCGGCCGGATCCGGGCCTGCAGCCAGCGCAGCGCGGCGAAGTCGAGTGGCGCGTACTGGTGGCGACGTGCCAGGTGGATCAGCAGCGGCACCAGCCAGGCCGCCAGTGCCAGCAGCCCGAGGGGAAACAGCAGGCTCACGCGCCGCCTCCGGCACCCAGCAGCGCACGCAGCGGCTGGTCCAGCGGCTGGTCGAGATAGCCGGTCGCATGCACGATGCCGCTGCTCTGCAGTCGCGCCTGCAACGCGCGCTGGGCGGCATCGAAACGGGCCAGGTATTCGGCACGGATCGCACGGCCGTCGCCCAGCAGCTCGTCGCCGGTTTCCGGATCGCGGAAACGGTGGCCGTCGGTGAACGGGAAATCGCGCTCTTCGGCCGTCAATAGCTGCAGGTGCAGCACCTCGCGGCGGGCGGCGGCCAGCCGTTCCAGCAGCACGATGCCGCCCTCGTCAAAACCGTCGCCCAGTGCGACCAGCAGGTCGCCGGCCTGCACCCGCTCCCAGACCGGGGCCAGCGAAGTGGCCGGCGGCCACGTGCCACTGGCCTGCAGCTGGCGCAGCAGCAGGTGCACGCGGTCGCGCTGGCGCGGGCCGTGCCCGGCGGGAACCAGTTGCACGCCCTCGCCGCTGATGGCGATCACCCCGAAGCGGTCGGCCTGCTGCAGGGCCAGTTCCACCAGGCAGGCGGCGGTCGCGCAGGCATGGTCCAGCCGCGACCAGTCCGGTCGCGCGCGATCACGCTGGCCCGCCGAGGCGGTCGCATCGATCAGCACCCAGGCCGTGATCGGACTTTCGCGTTCGGATTCGCGCACGAAGAACCGGTCCGAGCGCGCGTAGAGCTTCCAGTCGATCTGGCGCAGCTCATCACCGGGTTCGTAGGCACGGTACTGCGCGAACTCCAGCCCGGCGCCGCGGCTGCGGCTGGCGTGCTGGCCGATCCCGTGCGCGCCGCGCGCACGGCGTGGCAGCAGCCGCAGCGCCTTGAGGCGGCTGCGGACATCGGCGGGGATCGCGATCGGCGCGTTGCGGCTCACGGCGTGTGGATCAACCCGGGAACGGCACGGCCTGCAGCAGCGCGGCGACCACGTCGTCGGCGCTCTTCTGCTCGGCTTCGGCGGCAAACGACAGCAGCAGCCGGTGACGCATCACCGGCGCGGCCAGCGCCTGCACGTCCTCGCGGGTTGCGGCGAAACGGCCCTGCAGCAGCGCGCGCGCCTTGGCCGCCAACACCAGCGACTGCCCGGCGCGCGGGCCGGCGCCCCACTTGATCCACTGGTTCACCGCCGCCGGTGCGTCGCTGCCCGGGCGGCTGGCACGCACCAGGCGGGTGATCCAGGTGAGTACGTCTTCGCTGATGTGGACCTCGCGCACGGCAGCCTGCAGCGCCAGGACCTCGTCAGCCTCCATCACCTTGGGGACGCTGCCACTGGCGCTGCCGGTGGTCTGCAGCAGGATGTCGCGCTCTTCCTGTTCGGTGGGGTAATCCACCCGCACGTGCAGCAGGAAGCGGTCCAGCTGGGCTTCCGGCAGCGGGTAGGTGCCGGCCTGTTCGATCGGGTTCTGCGTGGCCAGCACGAAGAACGGCGCCGGTAGCGCATAGGTAATGCCGGCGTAGCTGACGGTGCGCTCCTGCATCGCCTCCAGCAGGGCGGCCTGGGTCTTGGGCGGGGTGCGGTTGAGCTCGTCGGCCAGCAGCAGGTTCGTGAAGATCGGGCCCTTCTGGAACCGGAAGTGGCGGTGCCCGGTGCCGTGGTCTTCTTCCAGCAGCTCGGTGCCGAGGATGTCGCTGGGCATCAGATCGGGCGTGAACTGCACGCGCCGGAACTGCAGCTCCAGCGCCTGCCCGAGCGAGCGCACCAGCAGGGTCTTGCCCAGCCCGGGCGCGCCTTCGAGCAGGCAGTGGCCGCCGGCCAGCAGGCCGATCAGCAGCTGCTCGACCACCGCGTGCTGGCCGACCACGGCCTGGGCCAGCGCGCCGCGCAGCTGCTGCAGTTTGGGAAGAAGGGCATCAAGGCGGTCGGTCGTCATAAGGCACTCGCATCAATCGATGTAGAGCCACGCCATGCGTGGCTGAAGAATCAGGAAGAAACTAGTTGTTCAACGCGTACATCACGATGTTCACCGCGAAACGAGTGTTGTCTTCGGCGAGGAAACGCTTGTTGCGCCAGTCGTAGTCCCACTCGCAGCCGTAGTCCTTGTTGCTGTAGAGCACGCCGAGCCGGCCATCGATCTCGATGCCCTTGAGGTAATCGTGGACCAGGTCGTCGCCCCAGCCATTGAGCTCGAACCCCGTGGCGGGCGGGCCCTCGGGGAAGCGGAAGAAGCTGCGGTACAGCGCGTGGTTGTTGGGCAGCTTGTTCAGCGCCTTCGGCCCGAACAGCTTGGCCATCTGTGCTTCGAAGGACTTTGCGAACAGACCATCGATATCGTGGTTGCAGTCATCGACGAACACGAAGCCGCCGTTGCGCACGTAACGCACGAAGTTCTGCCGCTCGGCGGCATTGAACTCGACCAGCTTGTGCCCGGCCAGGTAGCAGAATGGTGCCTCCAGCATGCGCGGATCGGACAGCGCGATCACGTGCTCGGTCGGGTCCACGCGCAGGGAGGTGTAATCGATCAGCGAGGTGATCACGTTGGATGGCATGCGCGCATCCACGTCCCAGTCGCCGGAGTCGTACTTGAGGCGGGTGAACCAGAAGTCATAACGCCCGGCCTGGGCGCGTGCCGGCGCGGGCAATGCCGCGAAGGCGGCACTGCCCAGCATCAGGCGCAGGAACTGTGCGCGGTTCATCGCCACGCACGTTCCCGGGTGTCACCGGCCAGACGAAGAGACGGCCGGTGGCCGTCACGACCGTTCATCAGACCGCGTCGGACAACGAGGTGAAGGTGAAATCACGCAGCTTCATCGGCGGAATCATCATCACCAAGCTGGACTCGTCACCGGCCACACGCACCGGCTTGCCCAGTTCTTCGATGTTGTTGAGCATGATCACCGGCGACTCGTTGAAGCGGAAGTTCTTCACCGGGTGCTTGATCTGGCCGTTCTCGATGTAGAAGGTGCCATCGCGGGTCAGGCCGGTCAGCAGCACGGTCTGCGGATCGACCATGCGGATGTACCAGGTGCGGGTGACCAGGATGCCCTTCTGGGTGCCACGCACCAGCTCGGCGGTGCTCTTGTCGCCACCGGCCATCAGCAGGTTGCCCGGCCGCGCGTTGGCGGTCTTGCCCTGCTTCTGCGCCCAGAAACGCGAGTAGTTGAGGTTGGCGATCTTGCCGTCCTTGATGATGTCCAGCTTCTCGCGCGGCTGGCCTTCGTTGTCCCACGGCAGCACGGCCGCCTCCGGGTGCCACGGGTCGGCCACCATGGTCACGCGCGGGTCGTAGACCTGTTCGCCGAGCTTGTTGCCGCCGCCCTTCCTGGAGAGGAAGCTGCGGCCTTCATCGGCCGAGCGCGCATCGAAGAAGTTCATCATGAAGCTGATCAGGCCGGCCGCGGCCGCCGGCTCCAGGATCACCGTGTACTTGCCCGGCTCCAACGCCTTGGCTTCGGCCGATTCGGTGGCCTTGCGCATGGCGATGCGGATGTCCTGGTCGGCCTTGAAATCGGCGGCATCCTTGAGGTTGCGGCCGACCCAGCCCGAACCGCGGCCGTCTTCGGTACGCACGGTGCAGGTGTAATCGAAGTTGGTGCCGCGCTGGTAACCGAAGTTGCCGTTGCTGTTGGCGGTGGCGTAGAAGCTCTGGCCATCTTCCAGGAAGCCGGCGGCGATCAGGCCGTTGCCACGGCACGGCGCGATCGAGTCGGCGGCGACCTTGGCACGGAAGGCCGGGTCGATGGCCGCGGTGGATTCGCTGAAGGTCGGGCTGGACCGGTAGGTCTGCTTGCCGATCGCCGGCAGGAACTCCGGGTTCTCCGGGGCCAGGCGGGCCAGATCTTCGGCACGACGCACCACACGTTCCAGTGCGGCGTCGTCGAACTCGTTGATCGAGGCGGTGCCGACCCGCTTGCCGAAGGCGACCGTGACGGCCAGTTCGGTGTTGTCGACGATGCCGCTGGTGGAGACGTTGTTGAGCGCGAAACGGATGTTGCCGTCGATCGAGCCGGCCAGCACGGCGGTGCACTCATCGGCCTTGGAGAGCGCGATGACCTTGTCGAGGATGGCCTTGGCCTGCGCTTCGGTGAAGATACTCATGGATTGGGGCTCCTGACCGGTCAGCCGAGGCTGCGCGCGGTGTTGATGACGTTGATGCCGTTGAAGCGCGCGGTGGACGAACCGTGCGAGACCGCCGAGACCTGGCCGGGCTGGCCCTTGCCGTCGAAGAACGAACCGCCCAGGCGGTAGTCGCTTTCATCGGCCACCGCGGTGCAGGCGTTCCAGAACTCCGGCGTGCGGATCTGGTAGGCCACGTCCTCGAGCATGCGGGTGATCTGCCCGTTCTTGATTTCATAGAACAGCTGGCCACCGAACTGCGCGTTGTAGCGCTGTTGATCGATGGAGAACGAGCCGTCGCCGATGATGTAGATGCCGTTCTCGACGTCCTTGACCATGTCGGCCACGCTCAGCTTGGACTTGCCCGGCGCCATCGAGACATTGGCCATGCGCTGGAACTGCACGCTGGACCAGGAATCGGCATAGCAGCAGCCGTCGGACTCGGTCTTGCCCAGGATATGGGCCTGGTCGCGGATGGTCTGGTAATCCACCAGCTTGCCTTCGCTGATCAGGTCCCAGCGCTTGGTCTTGACGCCCTCATCGTCGTAGCCGACCGCACCGAGACTGCCCGGCTGGGTCTTGTCGGCAAAGATGTTGACCTTGTCGCTGCCGTACTGGAAATGCTGCTCTCGCTTGTCCAGCGTGGCGAAGCTGGTGCCGGCGTAGTTGGCTTCGTAGCCAAGCACGCGGTCCAGTTCCAGCGGGTGGCCGACCGACTCGTGGATGGTGAGCCAGGTGTGCGACGGATCCAGGATCAGGTCGTACTTGCCTGGCTTCACCGACGGTGCCTTGAGCTTTTCCTGCGCCTGCTTGGCCGCGGCGATCGCATCGGCCTTCATGTCATAGGAGTTGCGGTAGTTGACCACGCCGTTGGGCGAGACCGCCTTGCCGGTGCCGACGCCATCGAGGTACTCGTAGCCCAGGCCCATCGGCGAGGACAGCCCGGAGCGGGTGCGGAACTTGCCGGTGCTCTTGTCGATGGCGGTGACCGTCATCGGTGCCCAGATGCGGTGCACATCCTGGTCGATGTAGGAGCCATCGGTGGAGGCGAAGTACTTCTGCTCGTTGACCAGGAACAGCATCGAGTTGACGAAGCTGGCGCCGGCGCCCATCGCGCCTGCATTGACGTCCAGCAGCAGCTCGACCTTCTCCTTGATCGGCACGTCCATCGCGTTCTTGCGGATCGGGGTGCGCCAGGACACTTCGCCCACGCCGGGCGCGGCGGCCAGCTGCACCGGGGCGGTCTGCACGCCGGCGTTGGCCTTGGCGATCGCGGCGGCCTGCTGCGCGGCACGCGCCACATCGGTGGTGCCGAGCTGGTTGGTGGCGGCAAAGCCCCAGGCGCCGTTGACGATCACGCGGATGCCCACGCCGGTCGATTCGGTGTTCACCACGTTCTGGACCTTGTCCTCGCGGGTGATCACGTACTGGCGCAGGTAGCGGCCGATACGCACGTCGCAGTAGGTCGCACCGGCCTGGCGCGCGGCGGCCAGGGCGGCATCGGCCAGGCGCTTTTTCAGCGCCGGATCGAGTGCGCTCTGCAGTTGTTCGGCGGCAATGACCTTGCCGAAGAACGACGGCACGATCAGTCCGCCAGCGGTAAGCCCGGTCAGGGCGAGAAAGTCACGTCTTTGCAAGGCAGCTCTCCACGTCGGTGTGGGGGTGGCAGGGAAACAGCGACATCAGGGCGACCGCCGCGGCGGCACAGCCGATTCTTGCGGCCATGCGGGCGCCGCGGTAGTGACATTCGGCACGGAGCGGGGACAGGCTCATCCCAGGCTGCGCGCGGTGTTGATGATGTTGATGCCATCGAAGCGCGTGGTCGATGAGCCATGCGAGACCGCCGAGACCTGGCCCGGCTGGCCCTTGCCATCGAAGAACGAACCGCCGAAGCGGAAATCGCGCTCGTCGCAGATCGCGCTGCAGGCATTCCAGAACTCCGGCGTGCGGATCTGGTAGGCGGCGTCCTCGACCATGCCGGTGATCTCACCGTTCTTGATCTGGTAGTACAGCTGGCCGCCGAACTGCGCGTTGAAGCGCTGCTGGTCGATCGAGTAGGAGCCACGGCCGTGGATGTAGATGCCGTTCTCCACGTTCTTGATCATGTCGGTCACGCTCAGCGGGGTCCTGCCCGGCGCCAGCGACACGTTGGCCATGCGCTGGAACTGCACGCTGGACCACGAATCGGCATAGCTGCAGCCGTGGCTCTCCTTCTCGCCAAGGATATGCACCTCGTCGCGGGTGGCCTGGTAGTTGACCAGGATGCCGTCCTTGACCAGGTCCCAGCGCTTGGTTTTCACGCCCTCATCGTCGTAGCCCACCGCGCCCAGGCTGCCCGGGGCGGTCTTGTCGGCGAAGAAGTTGACGATGTCGCTGCCCCAGCGGAAGCCCGCATCGCGCTTGTCCAGCGTGGCGAAGCTGGTGCCGGCGTAGTTGGCCTCGTAGCCGAGCACGCGGTCCAGCTCCAGCGGGTGGCCGACGTTCTCGTGGATGGTGAGGAACAGGTTGGACGGGTCCAGTACCAGGTCGTACTTGCCCGGCTTGACCGACGGCGCCTTGAGCTTTTCCCGCGCCTGGCGGGCCGCGGCGATCGCGTCCTCCACCGGATCGTAGGAATCACGGTAGGCGACCACGCCGCCCGGCAGCGCGATCTTGCCACGCGCGTCGCCATCCAGGAATTCGTAGCCCATGCCCATCGGCGAGGACAGCCCGGCGCGGGTGCGGAACTTGCCGCTGGCCTTGTCGATCGCGGTGGCGGTGAAGGGCAGCCAGATCCGGTGCACGTCCTGGTCGATGAAGGAGCCATCGCTGGAAGCGAAGAACTTCTGCTCGTTGACCAGGAACAGCGTGGAGTTGATGAAGTCGGCTCCGGCATTGAGCGCAGCCGCGTTCAGCGACAGCAGCATCTCGACCTTGTCCTTGATCGGCACCGCCATCGCGTTCTTGCGGATCGGGGTCTTCCAGCTCACGTCACCCACGCCGGTGACCGGCGCCAGCTGCACCGGACGGGTCTGGATGCCGGCGTTGGCGCGGGCGATCGCCGCGGCCTGCTCGACCGTGGCCAGCACCGCGGCCGGGGTCTGCTGGTGGGTGGCGGCAAAGCCCCATGCGCCGTTGACGATCACCCGGATGCCGATGCCCGAGGACTCGCTGTTGGTGACGTTCTGGACGTTGGCCTCGCGGGTGATGACCGCCTGGTTGAGGTAGCGGCCGATGCGCACGTCGCAGTAGCTGGCACCGGCGCGCTTGGCGGCGGCGAGCGCGGCCTCGGCCAGCGCCTTGCGGCGGCCCACATCTCCCGGCTCGAGCAGCTGCTCGGCGGCGATCAGCCGGCCATGCGGCAGTACCAGGCCCGCCAGGCCCATTCCAGACAGCGCTAGAAACTCACGACGTTGCACAGCTCACATCCCCCAAGGACGGCCGACGGCACGCAGGCCCCCGACATTGGACAAGTCTTCGACTTTCGGTGGCATCGCGGAGTGGCACAAGTGACTGCGGTCATGGTTGGATGGACATCGATTCCCTGCCGATGTGACATTCCGATGAGCCAGATACGCTGGTCCGAGGCCTGCGACCGCAACCGCGCACCGATCCTGGCGGTGCTGCAGCGCCACCTCGCCGCCCGCCATCGGGTGCTGGAGATCGGCAGCGGCACCGGCCAGCATGCCGAACACTTCGCTGCGGCATTGCCCCACCTGCAATGGCAGGCCAGCGATCATCCCGATCACCTGCCCGGCATCGGCGCCCGGCTCCAGGCCGCCGGCCTGCCCAATACGCCGGCGCCGTGGTCGCTGCAGGCGGAGCTGTCGCCCGCGGCCGGGCTGGGGCCGCTGCCGGACGCACCGCTGGCGTTCGATGCGGTGTTCACTGCCAATACCCTGCACATCATGAGCTGGGCGCACGTGCAGGCGCTGTTCGCCGGGTTGCCTGCCGTGATGGCCGAGGACGCCGTGCTGTGCGTCTACGGTCCGTTCAACGCCCACGGTGCCTACAGCAGCGAGAGCAATCGCCAGTTCGATGCGTGGCTGAAGGCGCGGGACCCGGCCTCGGGCATCCGCGATGCCGAAGCGGTGGATGCCCTGGCGGCCGGGGTGGGCCTGCAGCTGGCCGAGGACGTGGCGATGCCGGCCAACAACCGCCTGCGGGTGTGGCGGCGCGCCGGGTAGATCCGACCGTTGGTCGGCCGCGCTTGGTGCCGGGCCTGCGCTGCGGTTAGGATCAGGAGGGGAGGTTGTTGTGACAACCTGGGGGAGTTTGCATGGCAGTTGCAAGACAGAGGCTGGCCGGCGTGATGCTGGCCATGGGGGCTGGTGTGTTCAATGTGTCGGCGCAATCGCTGCCGGCGGTGCAGGAGTTCTACTTCGACAATGACGTGGCCGCCGCCCCGATGGTGGTGGTGCAGGGCGAGGGCGGGGATCTCGTCGACCAATTGATGAAACACCGCGAGCGCGGCCGCAAGACGCTGGAGGCCACCGTGCAGCTGGCGGGCGTAGCCATCGCGCAGGGCCGCCCTGAGCTGGGACGCAGTCTTTACGAACAGGCCGCCACGACCGCGTCGGCCAGTTCGGTGGTGGGCCGTTCCGTGCGGTGGAACTATGGCTGGGATCTGTTCCGCCTCGGGGAGACCGACGCTGCACTGGCCCAGTGGACAGCGGCCCAGAACACGCTGCGCGGGAACCCCGGGTGGGTGCCGCCCACCTTCGCGCTGGCCCTGTGGACGCTGGGCCGCAAGGCCGAAGCCGTGCAGTGGTATGCCGCGGCCGTGCGCACCGAGCCACAGCAGTGGAACGGAACGGACCGCTATGCCGAACTGTTGCCGGGTTGGCGCGACAGCGAACGCAGCACGCTGGCCGAGGTACAGCGGGCGTGGGCAGAGAAGCCGCCCGCCTGGCCGTGATCGGGGCGGGTGAGGCCGCCGTACCCTTCCGTTTCGACCATGGTCGGGGCGGCGGCCACTGCCGGATCGGCTAGGCTGTCGCGATGGCGTTCGATGCATTCGCTCTCATCCTGACCATGCTCGGCCTGGGCATGGCGTTCTCGCGTCTGCGCGCGTTGCCCGACAACACGGCCGATGTGCTCAACCGCATCGTGCTGTATGTCTGCCTGCCGGCGGCGGTGCTGATCTACGTCCCGCGGCTGCATCTGGATATCAGCCTGATCGGGCTGGTCGCCACGCCGTGGTTGTTGATGCTGTGCACGCTGGCCGGGGTCAGCCTGGCCACGCGCGTCTTCGGCTTCGCCCGCGACGTGCATGCGGTGCTGCTGATCTGCGTGGCGCTGTCCAATTCCAGTTTCATCGGCTACCCGATGGTGCGTGCGCTGCTCGGTGATCACGCACTGCCGTATGCGGTGGTCTACGACCAGTTCGGCACCTTCGTGCTGCTGTCCACGTTCGGCCTGTATGTGATCGCGCGCTACAGCGGCGACACCCCGCCTACCGCCGCGCAGATCCTGCTGCGGATCGCGAAGTTCCCGCCGCTGTGGGCGTTGCTGTTCGCGTTGACCCTGATGCCTGAACAGCCGCCGGGCTGGATCGGCACCGGACTGAAGCAGCTGGCCGATGCGATGCTGCCGCTGGTGATGCTGGCGGTCGGTTTCTCCATCCAGCTGCGCCTGCCACTGGATGAACTCAAGCCCCTGGGCATCGGGTTGCTGCTCAAGCTGCTGGTGATGCCGGCACTGGCGCTGCCGATCTCCTGGGCGTTCGGCCTGCACGGCACGATGCTGCAGGCCAATGTGCTGGAGTCGGCGATGCCGACCATGATCACCGCCGCCGCGCTGGCAATGTCCCATCGCCTGGCCCCGCGCCTGGCCGCTGCACTGGTTGGCTACGGGATCCTGCTGTCGCTGGTGACGCTGCCGGCGTGGGTGTGGGTGTTGCAGCGCGGGGCCGGTGTTCAGGGTCCGCCGTGATGCGGCAGCCGACCAACGGTCGGCGCTACGCGTCCGCGCTGACGGTGCGCCCGCGTGCCCACTCGCGCAGCGCGGTGACCTGTTCGGCCATCAGCACCGACAACGGCCGGCTGCCGCGGATCTCCTGCATCAACAGTTCGGTATCCAGCACGCGTGATTCGGCATGCGCGGCGTACAGCCCCGAGACCACCGCCTGTTCGATCTCCGCACCGGAGAAGCCATCCGCCGCGGCCGCCAGCGCGGGCAGCGCGAAGTCGTCGGCATTGAGCTGGCGCTTGCCCAGGTGCAGGCGCAGCAGCTCGACCCGGGTGTTGGCATCGGGCAGATCGACGAAGAAGATTTCGTCGAAACGGCCCTTGCGCAGCAGCTCGGCCGGCAGTTCATGCACCTGGTTGGCGGTGGCGACGATGAACACCGTGCTCTTGCGCTCGGCCAGCCAGGTCAGCAGGTGGCCGAGCACGCGGCGCGACACGCCGCCGTCTTCGCCGCCACTGGCCAGGCCTTTCTCGATCTCATCGATCCACAGCACGCACGGGGCCAGCTGCTCGGCCGAGGCGAGTGCGTCGCGCAGGTTCTTCTCGGTCTCGCCGTGGTACTTGTCGTACAGGCTGCCGAAGTCCAACCGCAGCAGTGGCACGCCGAAACCGGCCGCGGTTGCCTTGGCCAGCATCGATTTGCCGCAGCCCTGCACACCGAGCAGCAGCATGCCCTTGGGCGGGTCCAGGCCGGCCGGGCCCGCGCCGCCGAGGAACACCGGCCGGCGCTGGTTGACCCAGCGCTTGAGCCGGTTGGCGCCGGCCACGTCGGCAAAGCGGGTGGTGTCGTATTCGAAGTGCAGGTGGCCGGCCCGGTTGAGCAGCTCGAACTTGAGCCGGGCCAGCTGTGGCAGGTCGTCCTGGCTGAGTGCGCCGTCGGCGAAGATCAGCTGCCGGGCGATCCGCCGCGCGTCGACCAGGCTCAGTCCGCGCAGGTTGTGCAGGATCTTCTGGACCGCCTCGTTGTCCACCTCCACGCGCCGCCCGCCGTTCTCGCGCGCATAGGTTTCAGCTTCCTCGCGCAGCATCTTCAGCAGCGCGTTTAGGTCGGGCAGGCGCGGATTGAAGCGGGTGGCCAGCGCTTCCAGCTCGGCCGGCAGCTCGACCTTGGCCCCGATCAGCACCAGCACATGGGCCTCGCAGTGCCGCCGCTGGATCAGGTCGCGCAGGGCGCGCTGGTGGCTGGCATAGCCCAGGTAGGGGTGGAAATCGAGCAGCAGATAGATGCCGCGCTGCTCGGCCTGGCGGATCATCTGCAGGGCCGAACTGGCATCGGGCGGGCCGACCGGGTCGTCCTCGCGGTCCATGTCGATCCGGCGCAGGCCCTCGGTGATCGACCAGCGGTGCAGGGCACGCCAGACATGCATCAGGGTCTGGCGGAACAGCTCCACCACCCGGCCCTCATCCTGGGTCTCGATGATGATCAGCGGGGTGTTGGCGCGGATCAGCGCGCTCAGGTCCTGTAGTTCGCTCATGCTGGCGGTCAGTCCATTGGAACCACCCACGATAGCAAAGCCGTGGCCGTCGGTTCTGGTTCAGCGCTGCGACTATCTCCGTCACAGGCGCCGGTGTAGGCTGCGGGAACGTTCCCCGGAAGCGAGGCTTGCATGAAGACGATCCTGGTGGCCGGTTCCAAGGGCGGGGTGGGCAAGACCACCGTCGCCACCCACCTGGCGGCGCATTCGGCATTGGAAGGCAAACGGACCGTCCTGGCCGATGCCGATCCACAGGGCTCCAGCACCCGCTGGGCGCAACGCCGCTCGGTCCTGGAAAGCGCCGTGCTGCCGATCGACGTGTACCGCAAAAAGAGCTGGGAACGACTGGTTCCCGAGGGCACCGACGAGGTCATCATCGATGCCCCGGCCGGTGCGATGGCCGACGATATTCCGCATTTCCTTGACGTTGCCGATGCGGTGGTGGTCCCCGTGCTGCCCTCCGCGCTGGACATCGAAGCCATCGTCGGCTTCCTCAACAGCCTGTCCAAGGTTCCCCGCGTACATAACCGCCGCCTGCCGGTCGGGCTGGTGCTCAACCGCACCAAACCCTGGACGCAGACCTCGCAACAGGCGATACAGATGTTGGCCGATTGGCCGTATGAGGTCGTCGCGCAGTTGCGCGACAGCCAAAGCTATGTGGTGATGGTCGGGCTCGGACGGAGTCTGTTCGACTACCGCTCGGCCCAGGTGCGCGAGCACCAGAATGACTGGGAGCCGCTGTTGAAGTGGCTGAAGAAAGCCTGACACGAGAGATCCCATGCGAGAACTGATACTGCTGCGTCACGCCCATGCTGAAACCGCCAGCACCGGCCAGGCCGATCTGGACCGCCCGCTGTCGCCGGTCGGTCTGGCCGAAGCCGAGGCCGCCGGCCGCTGGCTCAAGGAAAACAATCTGCTGCCGGACTGCGTGCTCTGCTCGCCGTCGCGGCGGACCCGCGAAACCCTGGAAGCCGTCCTGGGCATCACCGGCTTCGTCGAGAAGCGGCTGGAGGATGCTGTCTATGAGGCCACCCCCGGCACCCTGATGGGGTTGATCGATGCACGCCGCGATGTGGACCGCCTGCTGGTGGTGGGCCATAACCCCGGCCTGGAACAACTGGTGGCCCTGATGAGCGAGGGCACCAGCAGCGACTACCGGGGCATGCCGCCGGGTGGGATCGCGGTACTGGCCTTCGACCGTGAGGCCGCCATCGAGCCTGGCGTGGCCAGCCTGACCGCCTTCTGGTGGCCGTAAGCAGTGTGGGCAGTCCGCGCGGCGTGGTCCGGGCTGCTGTTGATGGCAGGGGCGGTGCATGCCGCCCCGCCGTCGTCGGTACCGGCTCCGACCAGCCATGCCCTGGCCTTCGATACGGCCAGTTCGCGCTTCGGGTTTGAGATCCGGACGCGGCTGGGACAGCGCATCGAGGGCGTGTTCCCGCGCTTTGAAGGCAACATCGAGGTGCTCTCCGACGGTCGCCACCAGGTGCACCTGCGGATGTTCACCCGTTATGTGGAAATCCCCGGCAAGCCCCGGTACACCGGCTGGATGCGCGGCGAGGAGTTCTTCGACTCGGCCCGCTACCCGGTGGTCGAGTTCGACTCGCTGCCCTACTGGCCCGAGGTGGTGGACAAGGGCGGCAGCATCCAGGGCCGGCTGATCCTGCGCGGGGTCAGCCACCCGGAGACCCTGCGGGTCGAGCCGCCGGCCTGTGCCCGGGCCGGGTATGATTGCGATGTGGTCAGCCGCGGTACCGTCCAACGTGGCCGGTATGGAATGGACAGCTGGCAGCTTGCCCTGAGTGATCGAGTGACCTTTGTATTGCGTGCGCGTCTGAGCGAGGCGCCGAAACCGTGAATCCATTGCTGCGTCTGTTGGTGCTGGCAACGCTGTTGCTGGGCAGCGGCTGTGCCTCGCTGTCCAACGCCGAACGCGAGCGCGCGGCCGGCATCGCCGTGCAGGCGCGCTCGACCGTGGTCGACTGCGACCAGCCGGACCGCTGCGCGCTGGATTCACCGCTGCGCGCGCTCGGTGGCCGCGCCTTTGCCGAATCCCACCCGGGGCAGCCGCGGCATTACGCCACCATCCTGGACGAAGGCGAGATCTCGCTGGTCGCACGGTTGAACCTGATCCGCAGCGCCACCCGCAGCATCGACCTGCAGACCTACATCTTCGACAAGGACGACAGCGCCCGGCTGGTGCTGGACGAACTGCAGGCGGCCGCCCGCCGCGGGGTCAAGGTGCGCGTGCTGATCGACCAGCTCTCGGCGATCTCCGACTTGGAGATTCTCGGCGCCCTGTCCGGTAGCCATGCCAATTTTTCGCTGCGGGTCTACAACCCGACCTTCGGCAAGGCACGCCTGAACTACTTCGACTACGCCGCCAGCGTGGTCTGCTGCTTCCGCCGCTTCAACCAGCGCATGCACAACAAGCTGCTGGTGGTCGACGATGCGTTGGGCGTGGTCGGTGGGCGCAATTACCAGGACGACTATTACGACTGGGACAGTGAATACAATTTCCGCGACCGCGACGTGATCGTGGCCGGCCCGGAAGTGCGTGAGATGGCCGCCAACTTCGATGCCTTCTGGCGCGCGCCGCGCAGCGTGCCGGCCGAGCGCCTCAACGATGTGGGGCGAACCCTGCTCCGCCAGGGCGTACCGGCCATGCCGCCGGCCGACTTCCGGCGCCCGGAGCGGGTCGAGCGGGTCAGCGAAGAAGCCAACGATCCGGACTTCGTGCGGCGTACCTTCGTCGACACCGCTCTGCCGGTAGCCTCGGTGCAGTACGTCGCGGACCTGCCACGCAAACATCGCCGCGAACGCGCCAGCCAGCCGGCCAACGGCCAGCACGTGACCGAACCGCAGCTGGATGCGCTGATTGCCAGCGCGCAGTCCGAGGTGTTGCTGCAGACGCCGTATCTGGTCCTGTCCAAGCCGGCGCAGCAGCTGTTCCGCACCCTGCGCAAGCGCGAGCAGGCGCCGCGCGTGGTGGTCTCGACCAACAGCCTGGCCGCCACCGACAACCCGATCGTCTACGCGCTGTCCTACAAGTACAAACGCCGCAACCTGCGTGAGCTTGGCTTCAACATCTACGAGTTCAAGCCGTTCCCGCTGGATGCGCCGGTGGATTACCGCAATCTGCTGCCCGCACCGCTGGGAACCGAGGAGCCGCCGTCGCAGGGCAAGCGCAGCAGCCTGCTCGGCGGCAGCGCGGCCGGCAGCAATGCGCGCGGCAGCGCCGACAACCGTGCCAGCAGCGGCCCCCGCCGAGGGAGCGCCGATCGAAACAGCGCCAGCGGTCGCCGCCGCAGTACCGATGGCAGCGAAGTCGAGCGCCGCGTGCTGCGTGCCGAAACCCGGCCCTCGTTCCTGGGCACCAAGGCGGTCAACAAGCCGCTGCCGGTCACCCGCAAGGGCGCGCGCATGGGCCTGCATGCCAAGTCGATGGTGGTTGACCGCCGCATCGGCGTGATCGGCACGCACAACTTCGATCCGCGCAGCGAGAACTACAACACCGAAGGCGCGGTGATCATCGATGACCCGGTGTTCGCCGAGGCGCTGGCGCAGAGCATCCTGCGCGACATCCACCCGCAGAACTCCTGGGTGGTCGCGCCGCGTGCCAAGCCGCCGGTGCTGTCCGGCCTGAACTACAGCGTCGGCAAGGCCTCCGAGGCGCTGCCGGTGCTCGATTTCTGGCCGTGGCGCTACGCCACCGATTACGAATTCCAGCCCGGGCCCGCGTGCCCGGATCCGCTCAAGCGGCAGGACCCGGCCTTCCACACGTGCTATGTCGCCGTCGGTGACTTTCCCGAAGTGAATGTCGGGCCGAAGTGGCTGCTGGTGCGCATGCTCACCGCCTTCGGCGCCGGGCTGGTCCCGATCCTGTAAGTCTGCAACCCCACGGAGAAGCTGCATGTCCCAGGTATTCCGCGACGCGGTGTCCATCGAAGCGCTCAACGCGCTCAGCCGCAACACGCTCATCGAGCACCTGGGCATCGCGTTCACCGCCGCCGGCGAGGACTGGATCAGCGCGACCATGCCGGTCGATGAACGCACCCGCCAGCCGTACGGCATCCTCCACGGCGGGGCGTCGGTCGTGCTGGCCGAAACCCTCGGCAGCAGCGCCGGCAACCTGTGCGTGGATACCACCGCGCAGGTCTGCGTCGGGCTGGAGATCAATGCCAACCACATCCGCGCCGTGCGCGCCGGCACGGTGACCGGCACCGCGCGTGCGGTGCATGTCGGGCGCAGCACCCAGGTGTGGGACATCCGCATCGAGGACGAGGCCGGCAAGCTGGTCTGTACCTCGCGGTTGACCCTGGCGGTGGTGCCCGCCGTGCGCCCGGGCTGATCGCGCGCATGGCACGGATGCTGTGTTGCGTGGCCCGCGACAGTGCGCCGGCGCATGTGGGCACGGCCGTTGTGCCGCCGGTGGCCGTTGGCTTGACGGCTTGCGGCGGCTGGCTTGCGCACGCCATCGATTTGTCCGGATTCCGCTGGCAGAGCCTGCGGCGCTCGGGTATCGTTCGCGGATGAATTCCCCCACTCCGGCCTCACGTGGCGGCGTGGCGCGTGTGTGCCGTTACCTGTACCGCGTACCGCTGCTGCTGGTCCACCTGTTGCTGTTCCTGCCGATGCTGCTGATCGCCATGCTGCCGCCGTGGGGGCGTATGCGTGTGGGCGAGCGCACGTTCGAACATGCGGCGGTGAACGCCTGGTCGGCCGGCCTGATGTGGATCTTCGGCTTCCGCCTGCACCGGATCGGCACGCCGCTGCCGGGCGCGGTGCTGTTCGTGGCCAACCATGTCAGCTGGGTCGATATCTCGATGCTGCACAGCCAGCGGATGATGGGCTTCGTGGCCAAGCAGGAGATCGCCGGCTGGCCGGTGGTCGGTTGGCTGGCCGCGCGCGGGCAGACCATTTTCCACCAGCGTGGCAGCACCGAATCGTTGGGCGGCGTGATGCAGGAAATGGTCGTGCGCCTGCGCGAAGGCAAGGCGGTCGGCGTGTTCCCCGAAGGACGCACCCGCGGTGGCCATGAAGTCGGCCCGTTCCATGCGCGCATCTTCCAGGCCGCCGTCGAGACCCAGGTCCCGATCCAGCCGGTCGCGTTGCGGTATGGCTGGCGCGGTGATGCGCAGACAATTGTCGCGTTCGGCCCGAAAGAGAGCTTCTTCGCCAACTTCCTGCGTGTGCTGGGAGAGCCGGCACGGCGGGCCGAGGTGCACTTCCTCGCGCCCATTGATACCCACGATCTGGAAGGCCGTCGCCGCATCGCAGAAACCTCGCGTGCGCGCATCCTGGCGGCCATGTCCGCCGAGTAGGCGGTGGTGATCCTTCACACGCCAGCGTCGCGGCCGGGAGCAGGCTCGCGCCCATGTTGACCGCTGCCGACTATCACCCCCCGCGTTGGCTGCGCAATCCGCACCTGCAGTCGATGCTCAGTTCCAGCCGGATGCGCATGCAGCGCGGCCTGGTGCTGCTGGCGGCCACCGGCGCACATACCGACGAACTCATTCTCGATGGCGGCGAAGGCGTCCGCCTGCAGGGGTGGCACAGCTATATCCAGGGACGCCAGCCGATCGGCATGGCGTTGCTGCTGCATGGCTGGGAAGGCAGTGCCGAATCCAGCTACATGCGCATGACTGCCGCGCGGCTGCTGGAGGAGGGCTACGACGTGGTGCGGCTGAACTTCCGCGACCACGGCAACACCCACCACCTCAACCCCGGCATCTTCCACTCCAACCGCATCGATGAAGTGGTGCAGGCCGCCGGCGACATCGCCCGACGCTGGCCCGAGCTGCCCCTGGTCGCGGCCGGTTATTCGCTGGGTGGCAACTTCGTGCTCCGCCTGGCCCTGCGTGCGCCCTCGGCCGGCGTGCCGCTGCGCCGCGTGGCCTCGGTCTGCCCGGTGCTGGACCCGGCGATCACGATGGAGAGCATCGAGAACGGCCCGGCAATGTATGACTGGTACTTCCGGCGTAAATGGGCTGGCTCGCTGCGCCGCAAGCGCGATCTGTTTCCCGAGCTGAGCGACTGGGACGACCGCGTGCTCAAGCTGGACATCCGCGCGCTGACCGCCTGGCTGGTCGAGCACCACACCGAGTTCGGCTCGCTGCAGGCCTACTTCGATGGCTACTCCATCGCGGGTGATCGCCTGGCCGGGCTGCAGGTGCCGGCCGACATCCTGATGGCCCAGGACGATCCGGTGATCCCGTTCGCCACCTTCAACGGCTGGCGTCTGCCGGCCCATGCCCACCTGGAGATTGCCCCGTGGGGCGGCCATTGCGGCTTCCTGGAAAACTGGCGCGGCGATGGCTTCTCCGAGCGCTGGGTAGCCCAGCGGCTGCGGATCGAGGCCAATACCCCCGCCTGATCGGGCGTTCTGGCCGGCCGGCCCCGCTACAATCGGGGTTTGCCCTCGAGTTCGGACCGTCATGCAAGACCAGATTCTCCAAGCCCTGCGCCGCAATGCGGCCGACGACGCGGTACAGCTGGCGCGCGAATGGACCACGGCCGAGCCGGAGCAGCCGCAGGCGCACCGCTGGCTGTCGCTGTCGCTGCAGCAGCAGGGCCAGTTCGATGACGCACTGGCCAGCCTGCAGCAGGCGCTGACGCTGGCGCCGGACAACGCCGACCTGCATCTGCAGCAGGCGGGCCTGCTGCTGGCCCTGCGCCAGTTCGATGCGGCCGGCTCGGCGCTGGACCGCACGGCCGAACTCAATCCCAACGAACTGTCCGCGTACGTGATGCAGGCGCATCTGGCGCTGGCCCGCAACGACGTGGATGAAGCCGATCGACTGACCCGCCTGGCGCTGCGCGTGGACGCCGAGCATCCGGAACTGGCCGCGCTGTCGGGCATGGTCGCGCTGCGCCGTGGCGAGGTGGATCGCGCGCTGGCCCAGCTCTCGGCAGCCAGCCAGGCGCTGCCCGATGACGCCCGTGTGTTGTATGCGCTCGGCTTCGCCTACCTCGGCAAAGACATGTTGGCCTTCGCCGAACAGGCCTTCCGCCGTGTGCTTGCCCTGAATCCGGCGACCACCGCCCTGCAGGGGCTGGTGGTCCAGCTTGCGCTGCGCCAAGGCAACCTGGAAAGCGCGTCGGACATGATGCGCCAGGTGCTGGCGGCGCCCGGTGGCGACACCCCGGCCATGCGCCGTCTGGCCGGGGAGCTCGAACTGCAGGCCGGTCAGCCGTTGCTGGCGCTTGAGCACCTGTTGCCGGTGCTGGCGCAGTGGCCGTCCGATCGCCACACGCTGCAGATGCTGCTGATGGCCTGGCAGCGCCTGGGGCGTGAACAGCAGGCCCGGGAAACGCTGGATGCGACCCTGGCCGATCATCCCGAGGTGCATGACCTGTGGATGGCGCGCCTTACCGTGGAACCCGTGGGTGGCCCGGAAGCGGTGGCCGTGGGCGAACGCTGGCTGCAGGCCATGCCTGAGCACCTGCCGGCACTGGAAACGCGTCTGCGCCTGCACGACATGAACAACGAAGCCGACCAGGCCGAGGCCGTGGCCGAGCGCATCGTCGCGCTGGAGCCGGGCCGGGTGTCTGCTGAAGTGCGCCTGGTCGACGGCCTGCTCACGCGCGAGCCGGCCGCCGCCATTGCGCGCGTGCAGGCGCTGCATGACAACGCACCTGAAGAAGCGAAGGCCGGACTGCGCGCGTGGCTGGGGTCCGTCCAGGACCGTGCCGGCCAGTACCACGATGCGCTGCGGACGTGGGTGGACCTGCATGCGGCCGAGGCACCCCAGCGCCTGCCGTTGCCGCCGCAGGCCAAAGCCCCGCTGAGCTGGCCGGAGCTGGCGCCGGTGGCTGAGGACAATGCCATCGCCCCGCTGTTCATCTGGGGTGCGCCGGGCTCCGGGGTGGAGCGGGTGGTCGCCGCGATGGCGGCCGCCAGCCCGGTGATGCGCGGTGACCGCTTCGGGCCGACGCCGCCCAACGATCCCTTCCAGCGCTATCACACGCTGCAGGAGCTCTCGACCGGCAAGCTCACGCCCGAGGCGCTGGTGGAGCAGTGGCGCAGCCAGTTGCCGGCCCGGGGCATCGCCGAAGGCGCGGTGATCGACTGGCTGCTGTGGTGGGACAACGCACTGCTGTGGGCGCTGCGCCCGCAGCTGCCGGAAGCACGCCTGGTGATCGTGCTGCGCGATCCGCGCGACATGCTGCTGGAGTGGATCGCCTTCAGCGCCCCGGCGCCGCTCGCGGTGACCTCGGTGCACGAAGCGGCCGAATGGCTGGCGCGTTCGCTGGCCCAGGTCGCCACCCTGCACGAACAGAGCCTGTACCCGCACGCGCTGCTGAAGATCGACGACATCGGCAACGATCCGCAGGCGATGGCCGAGTACCTCGGCGCCCAGTTCGGCATGCGTTTCCCGCCCGCACCCACGCTTGGCCCGGCCCGCATGGCACCGGGCCACTGGCGCGATTACCGCGATGAAATGGGCCCGGCCTTCGCGCTGCTGACCTCGGTCGCCGTGCGCCTGGGCTACCCGGAAGAATGAGGAGACCGGTATGCATCTGAGCAGTGACAGCATCACCAACGGCCAACCGATCGCCGCCACCTTCGCGGCCGGCGATGCCGAGGGCTTCGCGCCCAACCGCAACCCGCAGCTGGCCTGGCACGATGTGCCGGCCGGCACCCGGTCGTTCGCGCTGCTGTGCATCGACCCGGATGTGCCGACCGTGCCGGACACGGTCGGCCGCCAGGATTGCACGGTGCCGCGCGATCAGCCGCGTGCGCACTTCGCGCACTGGGCGATGGCCGATATCCCGGCCGACGTGCGCGCGCTGGCCGCGGGCAGCTGCAGCGATGGCTTCACCGTGGGCGGCAAGACGCAGCCGGCGGGCCCGGCAGGCTGCCGCCAGGGCCTGAACGATTTCACCGGCTGGTTCGCCGGCAATCCGGACATGGCCGGCCAGTACCTGGGCTACGACGGCCCGTACCCGCCGTTCAACGATGAGCGCGTGCACCGCTATTTCTTCCGTGTGTTCGCGCTGGACGTGGCCCAGCTGGTGCTGCCCACGCCGTTCACCGCCGCGGATGTGCTGCATGCGATGCACGGGCACGTGCTGGCCGAAGCCTCGCTGCATGGCACCTACACGTTGAATCCGGCGCTGGCGTGAGGTGATACGTGCCGACCGCAGGTCGGCGCGCCCCGGTAGGTACCGACCGTTGGTCGGCGCCACATCCGGTAGGTACCGACCGTTGGTCGGTACTGCGCTGTCGGGAGCCGGCCAGCGGCCGGCACTACAGTCGGGAGCCGGCCAGCGGCCGGCACTACGGGATGAAGAAGGGCGGCCCGTGGCCGCCCTTCTGCGTCTTACTTTGTCTCGTTCGCGGACTCGACCACCATGTCCAGCACATAGGCGTTGGACGAGGCATCGGCCGGCGGGTTGGCGATCGTGTAGCGCTTCACGCGCACCACGTTGCGCACGCCGTCTTCGTGAGTGTAGCCCTCGATGACGTCGTAGAAGTTCTGCCACTCGCCCGGCTCGCCCTGCTTGATGCCGTTGGCGTCATAGCGGATCTCGCGGGTCTGCAGGCACTGCTTGTCGCGGATCATCGGGTGTGGGCACGGCTTGGTCTGCGCGGCCACTTCCAGGAACACCGTTTCGCCTTCGCCGCCGTAGCGGGTTTCAGCGGTCGGTTCCGGGGTGAACACCAGCACATCCCCGTTGGCGGTACGCAGGGTCAGCTGGCCGGCATCGCCCAGTTCGGTCTTGAGCGCGCCTTCCAGGCGGCTGCCGACGGCCTGGTCCAGCGCCATCAGGTGCTTGTCCGTGCAGGCCATCATGGTCGAGGCCATCGGCGAGATGGTCAGCGAACCATCGGCCAGCGTGTAGCCGCCGCCCATGCGGTTGCAGGTGTTGCTGATCGCGATGCGGTCATCCTTGAAGTCCAGCGTGACCGGCTTGTCGGCGCGGGCGAACAGCGCATCGATGCGCTTGCCGCCGGCGTCGGTGGCCGAATCCAGGCGCCAATGGCTGCCCTGCAGGCGCTGCACGTCCAGACGGGCCACGGCGGCCTGGTCGGCGGCGGCGGTCGGTGCCGGGGCGAGGTCATCGCGGCCGGCCGGGGCGGTGGAGGGGTTGCTGCAGGCGGCCATGAGGGCCAGCGGCAGGATCAGCATCAGGGTGCGTTTCATGTACATCTCCTTGGGAACCTGGGGAAAAACGCCGGCGCAGCCACAACGGGGTGACGTCGGCGCCGGGCCGTTCAGTTGCCAGCCGGCAACCAGAGCAGCAATGCCGCGCCCAGTGCGATGCGGTAAACCGCGAACGCCGTGAACTTGTGCGACTTGATGTAGCCCAGCAACCACTTCACTACGATGAAGCCGGTGACGACCGCGGCAAGGAAGGCCACGCCCACATCGGTCCAGTTCTCGCTGGCAAGCTTGCCGTCCTTGGCCAGTTCCAGGAAGGCATAGCCGCTGGCGGCGAACATGGTCGGGATGCCGACCAGGAACACGAACTCGGTGGCTTTCGCGCGGCGACTCAGGCCGAACAGCATCGCGATGAAGATCGCCGCCGCCGAACGCGAGGTGCCCGGGAACACACCCGCCACCACCTGCGCCACACCGACCAGGATGGCGACCTTCCAGGTCACCTCATCGCGCTCGGGCAGGCGCGCGGTGTAGGCCTCCACCAGGATCATCCACAGGCCACCGATGATCAGCGCCCAGGCCACCGGCGTGACCGTCTCCGGCAGCTCCCAGCCGGCCAGGCGGACCGGCAGGCCAACCACGGCGGTGACCAGGAAGGCGGTCCCGAGCTTGAGCACGTAATCCCGGTTGGCGCGCTCATGCAGGCCGGTCGCCAGGGACCACAGCCGCTGCCGGAACACCAGCGTGATCGCCAGGATCGCGCCGGCCTGGATGATGATGTTGAAGAAATCCGAGCGTGCTCCCAGCCAGTGCTGGGCGATCAGCAGGTGGCCGGTGCTGGAGATCGGCAGGAATTCGGTGAGGCCTTCAAGAATGCCCAGAAGGAGGGCGGAGAACAGGTCGGACATCGGCGGTACTGGAGCTCGCGGAAGGGAGGAATCGGGCAGCGGCGACAGCGGGACGCTGTGGCCAACGTCGCCTGTCGACGGCCCGTGGGCGTAAAGCATAGAGCATCGCGCATCGCACCAAAGGTGTGCGTGGTGCAGCGTTTGCACTGCTTTGGTGCGTCCGCCCACGCGGCGCGCGGTGCGCCAGGCCAGTGAAATCAAGGATTTGTGAACGCTGAA
Organism: Stenotrophomonas sp. TWI377; assembly: GCF_039674525.1. NCBI lineage: Bacteria > Pseudomonadati > Pseudomonadota > Gammaproteobacteria > Lysobacterales > Lysobacteraceae > Stenotrophomonas > Stenotrophomonas sp. TWI377. Next base: position 85,660 of record NZ_JBDJNT010000002.1, on the reverse strand, counting down.
AAGTTGGCACGGGGTTTGCTGTATCTACCTACGCAATCACCCATCTGAGGTTTCACCGATGTCCGTGGAAAATGTTGAGAAGCTGATCAAGGACAACCAGATCGAGTTCATCGACCTGCGTTTCGTCGATATGCGTGGTATCGAGCAGCACGTCACCTTCCCGGTCAGCATCGTGGAGCCGTCGCTGTTTGAAGAAGGCAAGATGTTCGATGGCAGCTCGATCGCCGGCTGGAAGGGCATCAACGAATCGGACATGGTCCTGCTGCCGGATCCGTCCAGTGCCTACATCGACCCGTTCTACGCCGACCCGACCCTGGTCATCAGCTGCGACATCCTCGATCCGGCCACCATGCAGCCGTACGGCCGCTGCCCGCGCGGCATCGCCAAGCGCGCCGAGGCCTACCTGAAGTCCTCCGGCATCGCCGAGCAGGCCTTCTTCGGTCCGGAGCCGGAGTTCTTCATCTTCGACTCGGTCCGCTTCGCCAACGACATGGGCCACACCTTCTTCAAGATCGATTCCGAAGAAGCCGCGTGGAGCACCGGTGACAAGTACGACGGCGCCAACAGCGGCTACCGTCCCGCCGTGAAGGGCGGCTACTTCCCGGTCCCGCCGACCGATTCGCTGCACGACCTGCGTGCGGAAATGTGCAAGACGCTGGAACAGGTCGGCATCGAAGTGGAAGTGCAGCATCACGAAGTGGCCACCGCCGGCCAGTGCGAAATCGGCACCAAGTTCAGCACCCTGGTGCAGAAGGCCGACGAACTGCTGCGCATGAAGCACGTCATCAAGAACGTCGCCCACCGCAACGGCAAGACCGCCACCTTCATGCCCAAGCCGCTGGTCGGCGACAACGGCAGCGGCATGCACGTGCACCAGTCGCTCTCCAAGGGCGGCACCAACCTGTTCTCCGGTGACGGCTACGGCGGCCTGAGCCAGCTGGCGCTGTGGTACATCGGCGGCATCTTCAAGCACGCCAAGGCGATCAATGCCTTCGCCAACTCCGGCACCAACAGCTACAAGCGCCTGGTCCCGGGCTTCGAAGCCCCGGTGATGCTGGCCTACTCGGCCCGCAACCGTTCCGCCTCGTGCCGCATTCCGTGGGTGTCCAACCCGAAGGCGCGCCGCATCGAAATGCGCTTCCCCGATCCGATCCAGTCCGGCTACCTGACTTTCACCGTGCTGATGATGGCCGGCCTGGACGGCATCAAGAACCAGATCGACCCGGGCGCACCGAGCGACAAGGATCTGTACGACCTGCCGCCGGAAGAAGAGAAGCTGATCCCGCAGGTCTGCTCCTCGCTGGACCAGGCCCTGGAAGCGCTGGACAAGGACCGCGAGTTCCTCAAGGCCGGTGGCGTGATGAGCGACGACTTCATCGACGGCTACATCGCACTGAAGATGCAGGAAGTCACCAAGTTCCGCGCGGCGACCCACCCGCTCGAGTACCAGATGTACTACGCGAACTGAGCAACAGGTGACGATGACGAAGGATTTCCCTCCCACCCTTCGTCATCGTCGCCGCCTTTCCGGCTGGGGAGCCGGCAAGGTACGTCGTACAGCGGACCGTTGGTCCGCTACGAAAGGGTAGAGCGGACCGTTGGTCCGCTATGAAAGGGTAGAGCGGACCGTTGGTCCGCTTCACCACCAGGGGCAAGAGAGACCGGACGCGTGTCATGGGCCCTTCCTCCCTCCCGCGTCACCGCTGGCGTCGCCCTTCGGGCGTCGGCAACGGCGTGGCCCATGCAACGTTCGGCGCAACGACCGGCGGCCATGTGCAAGTGGCCGCCGGTTGACCTGACATCGGTCCCACGTGGGCCGGTTCCATCCACCATCGGGATATGCGCATGAAATTGATCTCCGCCATCATCCGGCCGTTCAAGCTCGACGAGGTCCGCGAGGCCCTCTCCGACGCTGGCGTGTCGGGCATCACCGTGACCGAAGTCAAAGGCTTCGGGCGCCAGAAGGGCCACACCGAGTTGTATCGCGGCGCGGAGTACGTCGTGGATTTCCTGCCGAAGATCAAGATCGAGACCGTCGTGACCGACGATCGCCTGGAGGCCGTCGTCGAGGCCATCCAGACCGCGGCCGGCACCGGCAAGATCGGCGACGGCAAAATCTTTGTCACCGCGGTCGAACAGGTCGTCCGCATCCGCACCGGCGAAATCGGCGCTGACGCGCTCTAACCCCACTCGGAGCCCACAATGAAGACCTCTTTGTTCACCGGGTGGCAAGCCCGGTTCCATGCCGTGTGCCTGATGATGCTGCTCAGCGCATTGGCCGTTGGTGCCTTCTCCAGCAGCGCGCACGCCCAGGCGCAGGTCACGCCGGCACCCTCGGAGACGGTCGCGGTCGAGCCGCTGCCGGCCACGCCGGAGGCCACGGCTGCCCCGGTCGCCGAAGCCGCTGCTGCAGCCACCTTCGACCACGGCGATGTCGCCTGGATGCTGACCTCCACCTTGCTGGTGCTGCTGATGGTGGTGCCGGGCCTGGCCCTGTTCTACGGCGGCCTGGTCCGCTCAAAGAACGTGCTGTCCATCCTCAGCCAGATCCTGGTGGTGTTCTCGCTGGTGCTGATGCTGTGGGTGGCCTATGGCTACAGCGCGGTGTTCAGTGAAGGCAACGCCTTCTTCGGCTCGTTCACGCAGTTCGCCTTCCTCAAGGGCTTCGGCCCGGACACCGTCGGCAACACGCCGATCGCCGGCCTGCCGGACTACCTGTTCGTTGCCTTCCAGTCGACCTTCGCCGGCATCACCACCGCCCTGATCGTTGGTGCGTTCGCCGAGCGCATCAAGTTCAAGGCCGTGCTGCTGTTCTCTGCCCTGTGGTTCACCCTGAGCTACATCCCGATGGCGCACATCGTGTGGGGCGGTGGCTATCTCGGTGAGATGGGCGCGATCGATTTCGCCGGTGGCACCGTGGTCCACATCAATGCCGGCGTGGCGGGCCTGGTGGGCGCGTACTTCGTCGGCAAGCGCATCGGCTACGGCCAGACGGCACTGAAGCCGCACAACGTGCCGTTCACCTACATCGGGGCGATGCTGCTGTGGGTGGGCTGGTTCGGCTTCAACGCCGGCTCGGCCGCCGCGGCCGATACCGTCGCCTCGCTGGCCTTCATCAACACCATCCTGGCCACCGCTGCTGCCGTGCTGGGCTGGACCCTGGTCGAAGCGGTCAGCAAGGGCAAGCCGTCCGCGCTGGGCGCCGCCTCCGGCGCCGTGGCCGGCCTGGTCGGCATCACCCCGGCCTGCGGCACCGTGGGTCCGCTGGGCGCGATCGTGATCGGCCTGGTCGCCGGCGTGGTCTGCGTCTGGGGCGTCACCGGTCTCAAGCGCCTGCTCAAGGTCGATGACACCGCCGACGTGTTCGGCGTGCACGGCATCGGCGGCATCGTCGGTGCACTGCTCACCGGTGTGTTCAGCGCGCAATCGCTGGGCGGCACCAAGGCCGATCTGGACATCGGCCACCAGGTCTGGGTGCAGCTGGTCAGCGTCGGCTTCACCATCGTCTGGTGTGCCGTGGCCACCGTGCTGATCCTGCTGGTGGTACGCATGGTGTTCGGCCTGCGCGTCACCGAAGAAGCAGAGCGCACCGGCCTGGACGTCACCTCGCACGGCGAGTCGGCCTACGAGGCCTGAGCTGCGCGATACCGCATTAGAAACGAGAGAGAGATGCTTTACCTTCGCCGGCGGCCTTCGGGTCGCCGGCTTCTTTGTGGGCGCCTGCCGGGCATTACCGTGCTTTGGCAGCTGATCGTGCAATCACGCACAATGCAGGCATGCACGTGACCCGTACTTCCCTCGCACTGCTCGCCCTTCTGCTGCTCGCCGCCTGCGCCAGCACCGAGGTCCGCAGCCCGCTCGCCACCTGGGTGCCGTCGCCGAACCACAACGCGCGCGCGCCGGTGGTGATCGTGTTGCACCACACCGATCAGCATTCCGTGCAGCAGAGCCTGGACACGCTGCGCAGCGCCAACAGCGGCGGCAAGGTCAGTTCGCACTATCTGGTCGGGGCCGATGGCCACATCTACCAACTGGTGGGCGATGACCGGCGCGCCTGGCATGCCGGTCCCGGTCGCTGGGGGACGATCACCGATCTCAACTCGGCCTCGATCGGCATCGAGATCGACAACGATGGCAACACGCCGTTCGCACCGGCACAGATCGCGGCCTTGATCCGCCTGCTGGATGACCTGTGCACGCGCCTGCGCATTCCGCCCAGCCAGATCATCGCGCATGCCGATCTGGCGCCCTCGCGCAAGCAGGATCCCAGCCGTTTCTTCCCGTGGCAGCAACTGGCCGAAGCCGGTTTCGGCGTGTGGCCGCGCGCAGCCGATGGCCCGGCACCGGTCGGCTTCGATCCCTGGATGGCCCTGCAGACGTTCGGTTACCCGATGGACGACCGCGCTGCTGCCGTCGGCGCCTTCCATCGCCGCTTCCGCGGCCGCGATGATCTCCCCGCGGATCTCGATGCCGAAGACGCCCGCATCCTGCACTCGCTGCTGCTGCAACAGGAACGCCGCCCATGAAGTTCACGCCCGTCCTGTCCACACTCAAGCACGCCGCGCTGATGGGCGTCGGGTTGGCGCTGTTGAGCGCGTGCGCGGTCGCGCCGCAGCGCCCGGCATCACCAGCGCCAGCGCCAACCAGCACCTATGCGAAGGCAAACTGGAGCGCATTGCCCGCCGTCGCGGACGCCGATCTGCAAGCCGGCTTCGCGGCCTGGCGCAGTGCCTGCCCGCGCCTGAAGACGGAGGCCAACTGGGCACCTACCTGCGCAGCGGCGGCCAAGGTTGCCACCACGCCGGCCGCCATCCGCCAGTTCCTGCAGGCGAATTTCGACGTCTATGCGCTGCGCGCCGCCAACAACCGGGCTGACGGCCTGATCACCGGCTACTACGAGCCCATCTACGCCGGCAGCCTCACGCGTACCGCCAAGGCATCGGTGCCGGTGTACGGCGTGCCGGACGACATGGTCAGCGTCCAGCTCGACAGCCTCTACCCCGAACTCAAGGGCAAGCGCCTGCGCGGCCGCTTGGAAGGGCGCGTGCTCAAACCGTATGACGATGCCGCGCGGATCGCCGCGAACGGCGTCAAAGCACCGGTGCTGGCTTGGCTGACCCACCCGATGGACCTGCAGTTCCTGCAGATCCAGGGCTCCGGTCGCGTCCAGCTGGCCGACGGCCGTCAGCTGCGGATCGCCTACGCCGACCAGAACGGCCATCCCTATCGCCCGATCGGCCGCTGGCTGGTGGAGCAGGGCGAGCTGAAGCAGGCCGACGTCAGCATGGCCGCCATCCGCGCCTGGGCCGATGCCCATCCCGCGCGCGTGCCTGAGCTGCTGGCCAGCAACCCCAGCTATGTGTTCTTCACCCGTGGCCCGGACAGCGATGACGGCCCGCGCGGCTCGTTGAACGTGCCGCTGACCGCCGGCTACAGCGTCGCGGTGGACCGCAACGTCGTGCCGCTGGGCAGCCTGCTGTGGCTGTCCACCACGCGCCCGGACGGCACCGCCCTGGTGCGCCCGGTCGCCGCGCAGGATACCGGTGGTGCCATCACCGGCGAAGTGCGCGCGGACCTGTTCTGGGGCACCGGCGATGCGGCGGGTGAGCTGGCCGGGCACATGAAGCAGAAGGGCACGATCTGGATGCTGTGGCCGAAGGGTGTGGCGTTGCCGAAGGCGCCGGACAAGAGCGAGTGACACCGATGGATGAACTGCAGCGACTCCAGCACTGGTATCGAATGCAGTGCAATGAGGACTGGGAGCATACGTTCGGGGTCACTATCGAGACCCTTGATAACCCCGGCTGGCACGTCAGCATTGATCTCATCGAGACGGAGCTTGAGCAAAAGCCCTTTGCATCGATCAGCCGCGGGGACTCGGAAGATGATGCTGACTGGATCATCTGCACGGTTGAGAAGTCGCAGTTTGTGGCGAGCGGTGGCGCCGGGAACTTGACTGAGTTGCTTGGTGTATTTCTCAGTTGGGCTGAGGCTTAGCACTAGCGATCAATTGCCGGGAGGACTCATGAAAGTCAAACGCATCATCGCCAACATCGCCGCGTCCGACCCCGCCGCCGCGGACAGTTTCTATCGGGACATCCTCGGCCTGGAACTGGTCATGGATCACGGCTGGATCCGCACGTACGCCGGGTCAGCCGACATGAACGTCCAGGTGAGTGTCGCGGCCGAGGGCGGATCCGGTACCGAGGTTCCCGATCTTTCCATCGAGGTGGACGACGTGGACGAAGCGCTCCGACGGGTCCAGGCGGCGAACTTGCCCATCGCGTATGGCCCAGCCAACGAACCATGGGGCGTCCGCAGATTCCATGTCCGGGATCCGTTGGGCCAGCTGGTAAATATCCTGGAGCATGTCTAGGTACAGACTGACCATGCACACAACTTCTCTAGATGTCGCAGACGACGCAACGGCCTGCGCTTTCTTCCGGATTGGACTGGTCTTGGGCGTGCTGGATGAGGAGGCCAGCCGGGAATGGGCGTACGCCCGGATCGAAGCACGCGATACGCCGGCCATCGAGATCATCGAAATCGCCACCGCGTATGACCGCAATGCAGCTCTGGATGCGCTGCAAGCCGTTACGGCCCATGCCGATTGGCCAGCCGCCGGCCGCTGGCTGCTGGAGGACTTGCTGGCGCAGTTCCAGTCCGGTCAGCGCTCGGCGTTGGACACGTGCCGGACCGCCATGCAGGTGGCGCGTGCGACGCAGCTTCCGGAGGATGTCTACTATGCGTTCGATGGTCTCGAAGACGAGTTGGTGCTTTTGGCCAATGGGATCTACGGAACAGTTGCCGGGCTCGAGGCGGACTTGGTAGACGCACTGAAGCAGCACTCCGGCACCGTTTGATTTGACCTGAATCTCTCGGCGATCTACTCCGTCCACAGTCCTCCTACGCTCAACCCACCTTCGTTTTGCACTACATTGGTGCAATGACCACCACGCTCCCGCCTCCCGCCCTCGACGCCCTCGGCACTCCGGTCGCCTGGGCCGACGCCAGCGGCCGTGTGGTGGGCTGCAATCCGGCCTTCGCCCGCTGGCTGGGCGTGAGCGTGCGCCGCCTGCTGGGCCAGCCGCTGGCTTCGCTGGAGGCCCAGGGCGACGCCTTGGCCCACTTCCTGGCCCGCGATGAGCGCGACACCCTGCGCCTGCACCGGCTGGCCCTGGCGCTGCCGGGCGATGCGCCGCGCTTTGCCGAGGGGTGGCTCAGCCGCTGGGACGAGGGCGGCTGGCTGCTGGAGGCGCATCCGGTCGATGAATTCCCGGGGTTGGACCCCACCCAGGCGCTGCCCAGCGCGCTCAGTGCCGCGCTCAAGGGCCTGGCGCACGAGCTGCGCAATCCGCTGGCGGGATTGAAGGGCGCGGCCCAGCTGCTGGCACGCCGCAACGCGCAACGCGATCCGGACGAGCGTGAACTGATCGAGCTGATCGGCTCGGAGATCGAGCGCCTGAACGGCCTGCTCGAGCAACTGCTGTCACCCGCGCCGGCCGCGCCGCATGCAGCGCTCAACATTCATGCCTCGCTGGAACGCGTCCTGCGCCTGGCCGAGAGCGAGGGTGGCTGGGCGGTCCGGATCCAGCGCGATTACGACCCCAGCATTCCCGAGTTTGATGGCGATGCGGACCGGCTCACCCAGGCCGTGTGGAACCTGGTCCGCAATGCGATCCAGGCCGGTGCGGGCACCGTCACCCTGCGCACGCGCGTGGAGCACGGCGTGCGCATCACCGATCAACTGCATCCGCTGGCGCTGCGGCTGGAAATCGCCGATGACGGCCGTGGCGTGCCAGAAGACCTGGCCGAGCATCTGTTCCTGCCGCTGGTCAGCGGCCGCGCCGAAGGCACCGGGCTGGGCCTGGCGTTGGCGCAGCAGGTCGCGCGCGAGCATCGCGGCACCCTGACCTACCGCTCGCGCCCGGGCCATACCGTATTCACCGTGCTGCTGCCGATCGGGCAGGGCACCCCCGCCGAGGACACTGCCGCCCATGGCTGACCAGGTCGACACCACCGCCCAGCGCGTCTGGGTGGTCGACGATGACCGCGCGGTGCGCTTCGTGCTGTGCACCGCGCTGCGCGAGGCTGGCTACCGTGTCGAAGGGTTCGACGGTGCGGCTGCCGCGCTGGCGATGCTCGCCGAGCAGGCGCCGCCGGATCTGCTGTTCACCGATGTCCGCATGCCCGGCGATGATGGGCTGGTGTTGCTCGACAAGCTCAAGGCAGCGCATCCGCAGCTGCCGGTGATCGTGATGTCGGCCTATACCGATGTGGCGAGCACCGCAGGTGCCTTCCGCGGCGGTGCACAGGAGTTCCTGTCCAAGCCATTCGATCTGGACGATGCGGTCGCCCTGGCGCAGCGCGTCCTGCCGGCCCCGGATGTCACCTTGGCCGAGCCGAGCGAGACCGCCAGCACGATACCGCCCGATCAGCGTCCGCAGCTGGTCGGCGATACGCCGGCGATGCGCGCGCTGTTCCGCGCGATCGGGCGCCTCGCGCAGGCGCCGTTGTCGGTGTTGATCAATGGCGAAACCGGCACCGGCAAGGAGCTGGTCGCGCATGCGCTGCACCACGAGTCGCCGCGGGTGCAGGGGCCGTTCGTCGCCCTCAATACCGCGGCGATTCCGTCCGAACTGCTGGAAAGCGAGTTGTTCGGCCACGAGGCCGGTGCGTTCACCGGTGCGCAGCGTCGCCACATCGGCCGCTTCGAGCAGGCCAATGGCGGCACCTTGTTCCTGGATGAAATCGGCGACATGCCGTTGCCGCTGCAGACACGGCTGCTGCGCGTGCTGGCCGAGGGCGAGTTCTTCCGCGTCGGCGGGCGCGAGTTGATCCGGGTCGATGTGCGTGTGATCGCCGCGACCCATCAGGATCTGGAAACGCTGGTCGCGCAGGGGCGCTTCCGCGCGGATCTGCTGCACCGGCTGGATGTGGTGCGGTTGCGACTGCCGCCGCTGCGTGAGCGTCGCGACGATGTCGCGCAGCTGGCCGAGACCTTCCTGGCCGCGGCCGCGCGCAAACTGGATACGCCACCCAAGCGGCTGACCGCGGCGGCCCTGCAGGCGCTGCGCGAACACGATTGGCCCGGCAACGTGCGTGAGCTGGAGAACGTGTGCTGGCGCATGGCGGCGCTTGCCGCGGCCGACAGCATCGGCGTGGCCGATGTGGACAGCGCACTGCACCGCGGTGCCGGCGCACCGCGCTCGCGCAGTGCCGGCGATCCGGGGCAGTGGGAAACGTTGCTTTCGGCATGGGCGCGCCAGCGTCTGGCCGAAGGGGCTGAAGGTCTGCACGCGCAGGTGCGCGACCGGGTCGACCAGGCGCTGCTCGAAGCGGCCCTGCAGATCACCCATGGCCGCCGTGCCGAGGCCGCCGCGCGGCTGGGCATGGGCCGCAACACCCTCACCCGCAAGCTCGGCGCCGGCCGCCGTCGCGGCGGATGAACCGCATGTCCACACCGCGTGTGCGCGATGTCCGGGCCGCTTTCATGGCCCGTGGACGAGCACACGGTTAGTTTGCAACCAAGGAGTCTTCCCATGCGCAGTTCCCAAGTCGTCCTCGCTGCGGTGATCGCGGTCGGTCTGGCCGCCTGCGGCACCACACCGCCGCCGCGCCCCGTCGCCCCCGTCGTACCGGTGGTCAGCACCGCGCAGATGGCCGAATCCAATCTGTCGCCGGCCTCGGCCAGTCTGGTCAGTGGACGCCTGGCGCTGGTGCCGGACGCCCGTGGCGTGCACATCACCGGGGTCATCGGTGGCCTGCAGCCGCTGCAGGTAGCCGGGTTCCATGTGCATGAGCGCGGCGACTGCAGTGCGGTCGACGCGAGCAGCGCTGGCGCGCATTTCAATCCCGCCGGTCAGCCGCACGGCCGCAACAGTGCCGGTGCGCATCACGCCGGTGACATGGACAACCTGCGCGCCGATGCGCAGGGTCGCGTCAACGTCGACATCCGCCTGCCAGCGGTTACGCTTGGCGGCGGCGCAGCCACTGATATCGCCGGGCGTGCACTGATCGTGCACGCCAACGCCGACGATTATCGCAGCCAGCCGGCCGGCAACGCCGGCGCCCGCATTGCCTGCGGCGTCATCCGGGTCGTGCGCTGATCGCGCCCTCCCACGACGTCGTTTCTACCAACGCTACCCGCAAGGAGATCCACATGCGCCTGATCCACACCACGCTGTTCGCTGCCATCGCCGCGCTCTGCCTGACCGCCTGCAACAAGCCGGCCGACACTACCCCGGAAGCCACCCCGGCCGCCGAAGCCACTGCCGCCCAGCCGACCGCTGAAGCGACCCCCGAGGCACCGCCGGCGATGACCAGCGAAGCCCATGCCAACCACACCGCCAGTGCCGATCTCGCGGCCACCCAGGGCAATGACGTCAAAGGCACCGTGACCTTCAGCGTCGTTGACGGCAAGGTGCACGTGAAAGGCCAGGTCAGCGGCCTGAAGCCGAACAGCGAGCACGGCTTCCACATCCATGAGAAGGGCGACTGCAGCGCGCCGGACGGCGCCAGCGCCGGCGGCCACTTCAACCCGGGCCAGGAAGACCATGGCAGCGTGGCCAGCGAACCGCATCACGGCGGCGACATGCCCAACATCAAGGCCGACGCCCAGGGCAACGCCGTGGTCGACGCCCCGGTGTCGACCAACGTCAACATCGGCAAGGGGGATGGCTTTGACATCATCGGCCGCGGCCTGATCGTCCATGCCGACGCGGATGACTACAAGACCCAGCCGACCGGCAATGCCGGTGCACGCCTGGCCTGCGCGGTGATCAAAGCGGCCCTGTAATCCGGGCCGTGTTTGACGAAAAACGCCGGCGAAAGCCGGCGTTTTTTTTGAACGTTGGTAGAGCCACGCCATGCGTGGCTGCAATGAGCGATATCGATTTTCCCGAGGGAGCCGGCCAGCGGCCGGCATTACCGTTAGCGGGTGAGCAGTTCGCGCGCGTCCTGTCCGGCCTCGCAATGCACGAACAGCACCGGCAGGCCATGCGCTTCGAGCACGGCGGCCATCTGCCGCTGGCGGATCAGGTACTGGTCGTAGATGCCCTGCAGGCGATCGCAGTCGCCGGTGCCGTGGTTGTAGTACGCACACCAGCCGGCGGGGTCGAACAGCGCCATACGCACTTCGCCATCAGCGTATCGAAGCAGCGGCTCCGGCGCGGCATCCAGCCACTCTTCCACGTGCGGTGCCATCAGCGCGGTTTCGATCAGCGGCCACAGAATCGCCAGGCCCTGGTTGTCGTACTGCATCGACATCATCGCGGCGAGATCATTCACCGTGAAATAGCGGGCGTGCTCGATCTGCGCGCCGAAGGCGTTCTGCGCCTGCAGCGCGGTATCGGCCTGCGCCATGCCCTGGGCCAGCAGCACCTCTTCCAGTGCTTCGGCCACGGCCTGGGTCTGGACGACTTCGGTGCCGGTCAGCAGGAACGGGACGACCCGCAGGCCGCCACCGGTCAGGCTGGCATCGGCCTGGAACGGCAACGGCACATCGCCGTCGGCGCCGGCACCAAAGGCCAGCACGCGCGGGCCCTGGTTGCGGCCCGGGGCGCGCATCTGCAGTTCTTCCAGGCGCCGGTGCACCGGCCAGCCCGGGCGCAGGATTTCCGCCGGATCGAAATGGGCGCCGGCGAACACGAAGTCCAGCCCGCTGACGCCGGGCACCAGCTTGGCCAGATCGCGGCCGACGCGCTCGGCCAGTTCACCAGCCTGTTCGGAGGACAGCGCGGCATGGCGCGGGGCGTCGCCGCCGGCCAGTTCCAATGCCAGTACGCCAATGGCATTCATGCCGTGGTCGGGTTTGCTCATGGTTTCACGGTTGGCCCATCACAGGGCGGCAGCTACACTTGGCCCCATTATGCCTGCTCCTTCGTGCAGGCCATGTTGCAGACACCCCTCCCATGCCAGGTATCTCCATGCCCAACGCCCGTCCCGTCGCCATCCTCGGCGGCGTCCGCATTCCGTTCTGTCGCCAGAACACGGCTTATTCGGACGTCGGCAACCTCGGTATGTCGGTGCGCACCCTCGGTGCGCTGGTCGAACGCTTCGGCCTGCACGGCCAGCAGTTGGGCGAAGTGGCGATGGGCGCGGTGATCAAGCACTCCAGCGACTGGAACCTCGGCCGCGAAGCCACGCTGTCCTCGGGCCTGTCTCCGCTGACCCCCGGTATCACCATGCAGCGCGCCTGCGGCACCTCGCTGGATACGATCATCGCGGTGGCCAACAAGATCGCGCTGGGCCAGATCGATTCGGGCATCGGCGGCGGTTCGGACACCACCTCCGATGTGCCGATCGTCTATGGCAAGAAGCTGCGCGCGCGCCTGCTGGCGGCCAACCGCGCCAAGAGCACCGGCGACAAGCTCAAGGCACTGACCCGCGGCTTCAAGCTGAGCGAGCTCAAGCCGGAGTTCCCGGGCGTGGCCGAGCCGCGTACCGGCAAGAGCATGGGCGACCACTGCGAAGACATGGCCAAGGAGTGGAACATCTCCCGCGACTCGCAGGACGAGTGGGCAGTGTCCTCGCACAAGAAGCTGGCCGCCGCCTATGAGCGCGGGTTCTTCACCGATCTGATCGCGCCGTTCCGCGGCGTGGAGCGCGACAACATCCTGCGCGCCGATACCTCGCTGGAAAAGCTGGCCACGCTGAAGCCGGCGTTCGACAAGGTCTCCGGCCGCGGCACGCTGACCGCCGCCAACTCCACCCCGCTCACCGACGGCGCCTCGGCGGTGCTGCTGGCCAGCGAGGAATGGGCGCGCGCGCACGGCCACGAACCGCTGGCCTACCTGCGTGATTCGCAGGTGGCGGCCGTTGATTTCGTGCACGGCGAAGGCCTGTTGATGGCGCCGACCATCGCCGTGCCGGAGATGCTCAAGCGCAACGGCCTGACCCTGCAGGATTTCGACCTCTACGAAATCCACGAAGCGTTCGCCGCCCAGGTGCTGTGCACGCTGCGCGCGTGGGAAAGCGAAGACTACTGCCGCAACCGCCTCGGCCTGGATGCGCCGCTGGGCAAGATCGACCCGGCCAAGATCAATCCGCTGGGCTCCTCGCTGGCCACCGGCCACCCGTTCGCCGCCACCGGCGCCCGCGTGATCGCCACGGCGGCCAAGCAGCTGGCCGAACGCGGCGGTGGTCGCGCGCTGGTCTCGATCTGCACCGCCGGTGGCATGGGCGTGGTGGCGATCGTCGAGCGCTGATCGCCGGCGGCATTGAACGAAGAAGGCCGCCCCGGGGCGGCCTTCTTTTTTTGTATCTGGCGGAGATGTGCACCATTGGGCTCTGGTAGTGCCGGCCGCTGGCCGGCTCCTCCACACCGTCACAGAGGCCCCGCATTGCCGGCCAGCGGCCGGCACTACCGGGTGCCGCGTCGCCCTTTACGGCAGGCGCGGATTGCCGAACTCGTCGCGTTCCACGTGCAGGCGATCTTCTTCGACGTGCACGCGCCCCTGTTCCACGTGCAGGCGATCCTGCACCGGGGCCGGTTCGCCCATCAGTGATTGCTCTTCGATGGTGGCGCGCTCGGGCACGATCGGATCCAGCGGAGGGGTGGCCGATGCACGGGCCAGCGCCACGCTGTCGTCGCCGCGCTGCTGGCGCAGGGCATTGGCGAAGCACTGCGAGGCCAGTGCGGTCTCGCCGCGATCCAGGAACACCTCGCCCAACGCTTCCCACGCGGCCGGGCCGGCGCCGGCGGCGATCGCGCGGTGCAGGTAATCCTCGGCCAGCGTGTGCTGGCGCTGACGGGCGGCGATGCGGCCCAGCGCCAGCAGCAGTGCGGGGCTGGAGGGCTGCGTGGTCAACCAGCGTTGCAGATTGGCTTGGCGCGTGGCCAGCTTTTCCACCGGCATCTGGCCGTAAAGCGTCACCACCGATTCGTCCCAGCGCGTGTCCAGTGCCTGTTCGAGGTTGAGCAGGGCCGGTTCGTCCCAGTCCAGTGCCACTGCGCGCAGCGCATAGGCGGAGACGACATCGGGATCGCTGCGCAGGGCCTTTGGCGTGGCTTCCCACTGTGCGGCCAGCGCGTTGACGTCACCGGCTTCCAGCAGCGACTGTGCGGCCAGGCGGATTTCCAGCTCGGCCACGGCTGCATCCGGCAGGACCTTCTGCTTGCGCAGTGCGCCCAGCTGGCCATAGGCCTCATGCGCGCGATCGGCACGTGCCAGCGCTTCGGTGCGCAGCCACAGGCCACGCGGCGGCAGCGGCTGGATCGCGGCAACGTCCAGCACGTTGATCGCATCGACCGGGCGTTCCTGCACCAGCAGGCGCTCGGCCAGCAGCAGGGCATGGCTGGTGGCATCTTCGGTGGCCAGGCGCTGCAGGTACTGATTGACCGCAGCATCGTCATCGCGCGCCTGCGCACTGCGCACCGCGGTCACCATGGCGACAGCGCTCACTTCCTTGTCTTCAGCCGCACTGGTCAGCAGTTTTTCCGCACGCTGCCAGTGGCCGTGTTCGTGCGCCTGCAGGCCTTCGGTCAGGCGCGCGCGGCCCTGCTTGCGGCGGTAGCGGCCCCAGGCGCGGAACGGCGAGGCCAGCAGACTCCACAGCAGCCACAGCACCAGCAGCCCGACCAGCACCATCAGGGCAACCTGGGGCACGGTGGAGCGGTAGTCGGTGCCGCCGTAGCGGTAGATCACTTCGCCGAACTGGCGCAGCTGTTCGGTGCCGAGCCACTGTGAGGCGATCACGCCCAAGGCCACGGCCAGGAGCAGGACCACCAGAGATTGAAAGGGCTTCATCGATTATCTCCCGTTACGCATCGAGCGCAGTTGCTGCAGGGTGCTGCCCAGTTCGGGCAGCGATGGACGCAGCTCGCAGGCGCGTAGTTGCTGCAGTTCAGCACGTTGCTCGCGCAGAGCAGGTGAATCCGGCCACAGCCGCGGCAGCCACAGGGCAACGCGGTCCAGCGCCTGGAGATACCCCGGCTGATCGCCGCGCTCCACCGCTGCCCGCGCCAAGGTCAGTTCCAGCTGCAGCGAATCCCACGCGGCCACGCGGTCGGCTTCGGTCAGCGGGCCCTGCAGGCGGGTGGGGGTGATGGTCACGAACGGCGCCAGCACCTGGTGCCACCAGGGCGTGGCGCCAGCGGTATCGGCGGGGGCGTCGATCTGTTCGGGCAGGGTGGTCAGGGCCTGGGCGAACCGGCCCAACCGTGCCTGGGTCTGCGCGCGCACCCCGGGGCCGAGCGCGTCCACCGCATTGCGCTCCTGCATCAATGCCTGCCGCAGGTTCAGATACTCGTTGCCCTGCACATCGTCCAGCGAGGCGGCCGCCAACGCGTACAGGCGCTTGGCGCCTTCTGCGTCATCGGCATAGGCCAGCCGCTGGCCGGCCTGGCTCAACAACAGTTCGGCTTCTTCCAGCTGCAGTGCCTGCGCGCCGTGGCGGGTGCTGTCGGCCAGCTTGGCCAGGTTCTCTTCAAGCAGCGCATTGCGCTGGCTCAGGCCGAGCATTTCATCGCGCAGCACGCGGTTGGTGGCGGCGGCGTCCTGCACGCGCTGGGAGGTCGAACGCTGGTCGCGGCGCAGTGCTTCCACGCTGTCCAGCAGGCCCTGCACCTGCAGCTGGTCGTTCTCTTGCCGCAGTCGTTCCTGCGCCTGTCGCGATTGCCACTGCGTCCAGCCCCAGGCGCCGCCGCCGGCCAACACGACAAGCGCCGTGATCGGCACGATCCAGCGCAGGGGGCGGCTCGGAGAGGGGGGCGAAACAGGGTCATTCATACGGGCATCCTTGTCGCGCGCGCCGGGCAATCCGCTTGGCTGGCGAGCGACGTGGCACACAGCATCGCCCGCCGCCCAAGGCCCCTGCAAGACCGCCCCGGCTCCCTGTTCAGGAAGATGCGGGCGGGATGAGCGCGGCGTGTGCAGCCGCAACCAACTGTGCCGGCATCGGCCCGGCGGCGACCCGCACCTGCCCGAAGCCTGCGGCGCGCGCCTGTGCGGCCAGCCGCTCGCTGGCGGCCACCACGGTGGCCGCGCGCAGCGGTGCCTGCAGATCGTCGGGCAACTGCGCCAGCAACAGCGCCAGGGCCTCGCCGCTGCTCAGCGCCAGCACCCAGGGCATGGCCGCACGGCGCAGGCGCTGCAGGGCGCGCGGGGCCAGCGGCAGCGGCTGGCGCGCATAGACGTTGGCGCGCAGCAGTTGGGCACCACGTTGCTCAAGGGTCTGCGCGATCACCCCGCGGCCGCCGGGGGCGGTGACCAGGCCCGCGCGCAGGCCGCGCAGGTCAGCCAATGCCGGCAACGCAAGCAGGCCCTCGCTGTCCATCCGTGCCGGTGCGGCGATGTCCTGCGCGCCCTGGCGGTGCAGCGCCGCCGCCGTGCCGGCGCCCACGGCAAGCCACTGCCCCGGGTGGGGTGCGGCCAGATCCACCAGGCGCGCGGCGGCCTGCACCGCGGCGGGACTGCTGAAGACCACCCGCTCGGCCGCCAGCGCGGCGGTGAGGTCGGCGTGGGTGGCAGTATCGCGCTGGGCCTGCAGCGCCCACGGCGACAGCGCGATGAGGTGGGCACCCGCCGCCTTCGCCGCACGCCGCAGTGGCGCATGCTGGCCGCGCGGGCGCAGCGAGATCAGGGTCCAGGGCGCGACTTTCGTTTCGGTGTTCATTGCGGGCATTATGCGAGCCCTTCGATGTGACGTGATCAGCCAGATGTCCGCAACCGATTCCCTGCCGGCGCAGTTGTCCGCGCTGCAGCATGTCCTGGATGCCATGCCGCCGGTGGCGGCCATGCAGATCCGGGTCCACGACTACCGCGATGGCGTCCTGCACATCCACGCTCCGCTGGCGGCCAACGTCAACGACAAGGGCAATGCCTTCGGTGGCAGCCTGGCCTCGGCCCTGACCCTGTCCGGGTGGGCGCTGGTGACCCTGCGCCTGCGCCTGGCCGGGTTCGATGCGGATGTCTACGTCGCCGACAGCCATATCCGCTACCTTGCCCCGGTCTATGGCGATCTGCACGCACAGGCCCAGGCCGATGCGGAAACCGACTGGGACAGCTTCCTGGCCACCTTCGCCCAGCGCGGCAAGGCCCGCATCAGCCTCACCGCCCGCCAGCCGGGCGAGGGCGACAAGGCCGCGGCGGAACTGAGCGGCCGTTTCGTGGCCTTCGCCAGGCGGTAGGATGGGCGCCTTGCCTATTGGGGAATTCGCATGCGCCGTACGCTTCAGATCCTGCTGATCGCCTTGTTCGCGCTGACCAGCGTGAGCGCACTGGCTGCCGAGCAGAAGACCACCAGGAAGCAGCGCAAGGAACTGGAGGAGACCCAGGTCAAGTACGACGCCACGATGCGCTGGGGCACCGTGGAGGACGCGCTGCCGTACCTGGATCCCGACTATGCCCGTGCCCACCCGATGACCGACCTGGAACTGCGCCGCTTCGAGCAGGTGAAGATCTCCAGCTATCGCGCCGGCGACAACGTGCCGCTGCCCGATGGCCGGGTCGGGCGCAACGCCGAGGTGCGGGTGATCAACAACAACACCCAGTCCGAGCGGACGGTACGGGTCCGGGAGATCTGGCGCTGGGACGCCGAGGGCAAGCGCTGGCTCCAGGCCAACGGCCTGCCGGACCTCTGGCAGGAACGCTGACCCCCGCCCGCACGGGGCTGGACGCCGATTCGCCCGCATGTGCGACAATCGGCGCCCGCTTATCGACCCGTGATCTTAGTGAATTACGAAGAGTTGCTGGCCTTTGCCGGCCGAAACCCGATGTTGTCGATGGCCCTGGTCGGCCTGACCGTGGCCATCATCGTGACCGAAGTCCGCCGCCTGTTCCGCGGCTTCAAGTCGCTCAAGCCGGCCGAACTGATCCAGCTGATGAATGCCGGTGGCGCCATCGTGGTCGATCTGTCTTCGAGCAGCGATTTCGAGAAGGGCCATATCGCGGGCAGCCGCAACGTGCAGCCGGCGCAGTTCGGTCCGGAGCACAAGCTGGTCGCCAAGGCCCAGCAGAGCCCGGTGGTGCTGGTGTGCCGCAGTGGCAATGCCTCCGAGACGGCCGCCAAGGCGCTCAAGAAGGCCGGTTTCACCCAGGTCAACGTGCTCGACGGTGGCATCCCGGCGTGGCAGCAGGCCGAGTTGCCGCTGGTCAAGGGCCGCAACTGATCCCCATCGGATTGCAGCGCACGCCTTGTACGCGGCGCACAGCGCCCCCATCGCAGGGCATGTAACAATCCGTTTTTACAGCATTCATTTTTGGAGCAACAGGAAATGTCCGAAGAGAACACCAACGGCGCTGTCGCGCCGGTCGACGCCGCAACCGGTCCCTCGTTCACCGTCGAGAAGATCTACGTCAAGGACGTTTCGTTCGAATCGCCGAACGCTCCGGCCGTCTTCAATGACGCCGTGCAGCCGGAACTGCAGCTCAACCTGAACCAGCGCGTGCAGCGCCTGGGCGAGAGCGCCTTCGAAGTCGTGCTGGCCGTGACCCTGACCTGCAAGGCCGGCGAGAAGACCGCCTACGTGGCCGAAGTGCAGCAGGCCGGCGTGTTCGGCCTGGTCGGCCTGGACCCGCAGTCGATCGACGTGCTGCTCGGCACCCAGTGCCCGAACATCCTGTTCCCGTACGTGCGTTCGCTGGTGAGCGAGCTGATCCAGGCCGGCGGCTTCCCGCCGTTCTTCCTGCAGCCGATCAACTTCGAAGGCCTGTACGCCGAAACCCTGCGTCAGCGCCAGGAACAGGGCGAAACCTCGCTCGCCGATTCCGAGCCGGCCGGCAACGCCTGATCGGCGCTGCAGTACGGATGAGCAACCACGCAGACAAAATCGCGGTTCTCGGCGCCGGCTCCTGGGGTACTGCCCTGGCGAGCCTGCTCGCGCGGCACGGTCATCCGACCGTGCTGTGGGGGCGCGATGCGGCGATGGTCGAGGCCATCGACCAGCGCCACGAGAACACCCGTTATCTGCCGGGCATTCCGCTGCCCGAGTCGCTGCGCGCGACCACCGATCTGGCCGCTGCCGTCAAGGACGCTGCCTGGATCCTGGTGGTGGTGCCCTCGCACGCCTTCGGTGAAACCGTGCGTGCGCTGGCACCGTTGCGGCCGGCCGATGCCGGCGTGGCCTGGGCGACGAAGGGCTTCGAGCCCGGCTCCGGTCGGTTCCTGCACGAAGTGGCACGTGAGGTCCTCGGGCCGGACGTGCCGCTGGCGGTGGTGACCGGTCCGTCGTTCGCCAAGGAGGTCACCCAGGGTCTGCCGACCGCGATCACCGTGCACGGTGACGCGCCGGACTTCGCCCAGCAGGTGGCCGATGCCATGCACGGTCCGGCGTTCCGCGCCTACACCGGCGATGACATGGTCGGTGCCGAGCTCGGCGGTGCGATGAAGAACGTGCTGGCCGTGGCCACCGGCGTCGCCGATGGCATGCAGCTGGGCCTCAACGCCCGTGCCGGCCTGATCACCCGTGGCCTCAACGAAATGCTGCGGCTGGCCGCGGCGATCGGTGCCAAGCCGGAGACCCTGATGGGGTTGGCCGGGCTGGGCGATCTGGTGCTGACCTGCACCGGCGATCTGTCACGCAACCGTCGCCTGGGCCTGGCCCTGGGTCGCGGCCAGACGTTGACCGATGCGGTCCGTGAGATCGGCCAGGTGGTGGAATCGGTGCAGACCGCCGATGAGGTGATGCGCCAGGCGCGGCGTCACGGCATCGACCTGCCCATCTCCGACCGCGTGCGCGCGGTGCTGCACGGTGAGCAGACGCCGGAAGAAGGATTGCGTGCGCTGTTGGCACGCGAGCAGAAGCCGGAGTATCCGGACACGCTGTTCAAGTGAGGCACGAAAAACCCCGGCAGACGCCGGGGTTTTTTTTGGTTCTTCTTCCATCCGCGTTGCAGGCACGAAGCGCGCTCTGAGTCCCTTCAGGCGCGACGGCGGATGGGTCGGGCGCTGGGCCACGCCAGAACGAAACAACCCGGCACGTGGCCGGGTTGTTTCGTGGCGTACCGACGAGGGTGTCGCCATGCCAACCGCAAAAAAACCGCGACGGCCGTGCAGGTAGAGCCGACCGTTGGTCGGCTGCTGTAAAAGTGAAGCCCGGCGTGAGCCGGGCTTCATGGCGCAGGGGAGAGAGACCGCGCCATCCAACAACGTACCGCGGTGTTGCGTATCGCGTATTACCAGGTGAAGCGCGGACCGACGAACCATTCCTTGTCGCCGCCCTTGGCCAGCTTCACTTCGCCGGCCAGGCCCCAGTTCTGGTTGAGCTTGGCCTGGGCGCCGACGCGGCCGTAGAACTCGCCGTCCGGGTTGATGCCGTGCTTCTTGCTGTAATCCTCGTAACCGGCCATCACGTAGCCTTCGAAGTTCGGGGTGAACGCGCTGCGCACGCCGACTTCGGTCGAGTAGCCGTTGAAGTCCAGGCCGTGCTTCGGATCGAACTTCTGGTAGGCAACGCGGGCGACCAGATCGGTGGTCGGGGCGATGCCGTAGTTGTAGCCGACACCGACCTTCCACTGGTCCACATCGTTGCTGCCGCGCTTGGTTTCCTGCGCGTTGTAGTCACCGAAGATGTGGAAGTTCGGCGCCACGGCGACCGAGCCCTTCACCGCCCAACCATCAGCGTCGCCGCCCTTGGCATCGGTGTTCACGTAGCCGCCTTCAACATAGTTGTACGACAGACCGTCGGTTGCCGACGCAGCGAACGGCAGTGCAGCCAGCAGACCCAGAGCAAGCAGGGAAGTCTTCATTTTCGGGGACACCTTTGTATTTTTTGGTTTTGTCCGCCAGCAGAGGGGAGGGGAAATCGCTGCTGGCGACAGGTGTGAATTATCCGTTAGTCACCCCAATTAGCCCTGAATATCAAACTGAGCAGTACATAAATACAAGGGCATTCCAGGGAACTTTGCCGACGCGATCTGCTATGCACGCGCGCACTGCATCGCGACGATGACGGTGCATCGCCGGCGCAGAAAAATGAGAAACGCGCCCGCTATCGGGCGTCTGGGATCAGCGTTCGCCGTCGCGCAGGTAATCGAACAACTCGGCGTCGCCTTTCAGACCGAGCTTCAACATCGCATCGCCTTTCTGGCGGCTGATGGTGCTCACGCTCTTGTGCAGATGGATGGCGATCTCTTTGACCGTCATGCCGCTGCCGAGCAGACGCAGCACTTCCACTTCGCGCGGTGACAGGGGACGGGCTTCGCCTTCCTCGACACTCTCCGTGCCGATTGCGTCAATGCGTTCCTTCAGCGACAGGCTGACGTAGGACATGCCACGCTGCACCGTCTGGATCGCCAGCGGCAGTTCGTCCATCGACGAGGTCTTGTCGACCAGCCCCAGCACGCCGGTAGCGACGACCATGCGCAGGATCGCCAGATTGTTGGACACGCTGAGCATCAGCACCGGCAGCTCGGGAAAACGACGGCGGATCATGGCGATCATCGCGAAGCCATCGGCCTGCGCGCCGCCGGGCATGGAGTAGTCGGTGACCAGGACATCGCACTCGTGGTCGCCCAGTGCGGTCATCAGCTCGGCCACGGTGCTGGCCTCGGCCACCACCTGGCCAACGCCGCTGGATTCGATCACGGCCTTCGTGCCGATCCGTACGACTGGATGGTCATCGGCAATGATAATGCGCAGGGTCATGGACTAGTATTGCCTGTGAGGCAGCCGTCGGGCCGTGCCGGGATGGGAATGTCA
This sequence comes from Stenotrophomonas sp. TWI377, assembly GCF_039674525.1. Lineage (NCBI taxonomy): Bacteria > Pseudomonadati > Pseudomonadota > Gammaproteobacteria > Lysobacterales > Lysobacteraceae > Stenotrophomonas > Stenotrophomonas sp. TWI377. The sequence goes on along the minus strand of NZ_JBDJNT010000002.1, from coordinate 64,018 downwards.
TTCTACGGAGATCAGGCAGCATGCGTACCCACGTCGTTCGCTGGCTGGTTCTGTTCGTGCTCGCGATGGCGATGGGCATGCAGGCATCCGCTGCTTCATCGCCTCCCTTGCCCGCCCACCAGAGCGAGTGGCTTGACAGGCACCCTACCATCATCCTGGGTATGTACGACAGCGGCTGGCCGCCATTCGAGTCCATGCGCGACGGCACGCCGGTCGGCCTCGGCTACGACTATCTCAGCCTGCTGACCCGGCAGTTGGGGGTGCAGGTGCAGGTGCGGATGTATCGCGACTGGACCGACGTCCTGGAGGCGGCATGTCGGGGCGAAGTCGATGTGGTGATGAACATCACCCTCACCGCTGATCGCACGCGCTGCATGGTCTACACCCGCCCCTATGCCCATGCGCCACTGGCGCTGGTGGGCCGCCCCGGCGAAACCCGGGCATCGTCTGATCCTGACCTGCGCGGCCTGCGCGTGGTCACCGAGCGCGAGTTCGTCACCAGCGACGAAGTGCGCGCGCGCTTTCCCGAAGCCCGGCGCGTGACCGCGGCCAGCACCGCCGCCGCATTGGCCATGGTCGGCAGGGGCGAGGCCGATGTCTACATCGGCAACGCTTATGTGGCCACGACCCTGATCGCCGAGCGACGGCTGACCGATGTCAGCCTGCTGCGCCCCAGCGACCTGCCACCGGAGCGGCTGCATTTCGGTGTACCCAACGGCAAGCAGCCCTTGGCTGAAGCGCTGGACATGGGCCTGGCCGCGCTCGCCGAGAGCGAGCGCGAGCGCCTGGAACGGCGCTGGCTCCCGACGCCGCGATGGTCGGTGCAGTCGCAGGTGATCCTGGGCAACGCGGAGCGGCGTGTCCTGGAAACGCCGCTGCGCCTTGCTTTCGCGCCGAACGCGGCACCGCTGGCCTTCATCGACAGTGCCGACCGGCCCAGCGGTGTCTCGGCCGAGTACCTGCGCCTGCTGCGCACGGTGGGGGCGCAGCTCACGCGGGTGCCGGCGCACGACTGGTTCGATGTGCGCGAGCAGCTGCGCCGTGGCGAGGTCGACGCGATCATGGGCATCCCCAACGATTCGAACTACCTGGGCGACGGCTGGGTGTTCAGCCAGCCCTTCATCACCGTTCCCAACGTCGTGGTGACAGCCAGTGGCAGTGCATCGGTGCTGGGCGTGCCCGATCTGGATGGCCGCAGCATCCTGCTGTCCGATCCGGAGCGGTTGCGCGGGTATGTCCTGCAGCAGGCCCCCAATGCGCGCATCGTGCCCGCGCGCAGCGCCGAACTGGCGCTGGCGCGGTTGGCCAAGGGAGACGCCGATGCCTACATCGGCAACCTGGCCGTCATCGATCGGATCGTGCGTGATCACTATCCCGCGCAGCTGCAGGTGGCAGCGCCGGCAGGATTCAGCGATCGCCTGTCGTTGGCGGTCAAACGCCAGTACGCGCCGCTGGCCACCACGTTCGACCGCCTGCTGTTGAACATGAGCGCGCGCGAGCACGAAGCGATCCGCAGCGACTGGTTGTCGGCCGAGTACCGCAGCGATCTGGACTGGCGCAGGATCGCGCGCTGGGCGGTGCCGCTGGCCCTGGTGCTGCTGACCGCACTGCTCGTCCATGGGTGGGGGCACTGGCGCCTGCGCCGTGAAGTGGCGATGCGCCGCCGTGCCGAGCAGCGCCTGGCCGACGTCACCGACAACCTGCCGGCGATCGTCTACCAGGGCCGTCGCGAACGGGATGGCCGGCTGTCGCTGCCGTATATCGCCGGTGACACCGAAGCGCTGTTCGGGCTCACCGCGGCCGAGGCGATGGCCGATGAAAGCGCGCTGATGGCGCGCATCGACGAGCGTGATCGCGCCAGTGTGCGCCAGGCCATGGAAAGCGCCGCGCGTGACTTCGCCCCGTTGGACATGGAATTCCGTACCCGCCCAAGTGGCATGCTGCGCTGGGTACGTTCGCGCGCGCTGCCCTACGACGCCGAGGACGGGGTGCTGCTGTGGAGCGGCTATTGGATCGATGTGACCGATGCGCGCGCCCAGGCCGACGCGCTGGCGCTGGCCAAGGCGGCAGCCGAGCGCGCCACCGCCGCCAAATCCGAATTCCTGGCCACGATGAGCCACGAGATCCGCACGCCGATGTCCGGCGTGCTGGGCATGGTGGAGGTGCTCTCGCATACCTCGCTGGATGGCGAGCAGCGCCGCATCATCAGCGTGATCGAGGACTCGGCGCAGATGCTGCGGCAGATCCTCGATGACCTGCTGGACTACTCCAAGATCGAGGCCGGCGCGCTGTCGCTGCAACCGCATCCGGTCGCGCTGCGCGCATTGCTTGGCAATGTGCAGCAGCTGCTTGCCCCACAGGCGGTGGCCAAGGGACTGGACCTGCAGATCCAGATCGACGACGCGCTCGCGGCCATGCACCTGATCGATGGCATGCGCCTGCGGCAGATCGCATTCAACCTGCTCAGCAATGCCATCAAGTTCACGCGTGCCGGCGAGGTCGGCATCGCGCTGGCGGTGCTCGACGCTGAGGCCGACGGCGCGCAGCGGCTGCGCCTGACCGTTCGCGATACAGGCATCGGCATTTCGCCCGAGCAGCGCGAACGGCTGTTCGCGCCGTTCGTACAGGCCGACGCGGCGACCAGCCGCCAGTACGGTGGCACCGGGCTGGGGCTGAGCATCTGCCAGCGCCTGGTGGCGATGATGCATGGCACGCTGACGCTGCACAGCGTGCCCGGTGAGGGTACGCGCGTGGAGGTGCTGCTGACCGTACCGGTGGTGCCGGTGGACGAACAGCCCGGCGCCGCGGAAGAACACACGCAGGCGGTGCCGTTGCCGGCCGCAGTGCAGCAGCGGCGCATCCTGATCGTGGAGGACCATCCCACCAACCAGGCGCTGATGGGGTGGCGCATGCAACAGCTGGGCCTGCCACACGTGCTGGCCGAGAACGGGGAACAGGCACTGGCGCTGCTGGCGCGTACCCGTTTCGACCTGGTCCTTACCGACTGCCGGATGCCGGTCATGGACGGCTATGCCATGACCCGCCGCATCCGCGAGCAGGAGCGCGACCGCGGCAGCGCCCGGCTGCCGGTGATCGCGCTGACCGCCAGCGCGATGGAGGACGATCTGCAGCGCTGCCGCGAGGCCGGCATGGACGATCTGCTGGCCAAGCCGGTCGCACTGGGCGCCTTGCGCCAGGCACTGGTGCAGTGGCTGCCGGACGGGGATCGCCCGCCGTCCGGCGCGGTGCAGGCATCGGGTACGGATGACGCGCCGCCGGACCGGGCCGCGCTCGTGCGCCGGTTTGGTTCGGAGCACGTGGCTGGCGTGCTGATCGAGAGCCTGTGCACGGCCTCGGCCGAGGATCTGGTGAAGCTGCAGGCAGCCCTGGATGCGCAGGCCGGGCCCGCGCTGGTGAATGTGCTGCACCGGCTGGTGGGGGCCGTGGCAACGCTGGGGGCCGATGCGCTGGCGCTACAGGCGCGCAGCCTGATGGAACGCGTCGACGACGAAGGCGTGGCGGCGCACGCCGAGGCGGTCAGCGCATTCGATGCGGCGTTGCGCGCTTATCTGGTGCAGCTGCAGGCGTCCTGACCGGCGCCCTGCCGATCATCGCTGCTGCTGCAGGTATTCGATCACCTGCCGCCGGCGCTCCGGGTCGGCGGTGGTGTTGACCATGCGGGTGCCCGGCACCACGTGGGTCGGCGAGCGCAGGAACGCATCCAGGGTCTGCTCGTTCCAGGTCAGCCCGGCCTCGCGCATGGCGGTGGAGTACGGGTAGCCGGTGACACTGCCGGCGCGCCGGCCGATCACCCCGTGCAGGTTCGGGCCGAAGCGGTGCACGCCCCCCGGGCTGACCGTGTGGCAGCCGGCGCAGATCGCGAACGCGCGCTGCAGATCCTGCTGATGGGCCTGCTCCGGCGTTTGCGGGGTGCGCGAACACGCTGCCAGCAGCAGGCAGGCCAGTAACGCCAATGTCGATCGGAAAGCAGGGGCCATGGCGCAACGGTCAGGTCCAACAGGACGCTCAGGATAGCGAGCGCGGTGGCGCCTGCCGCATCCGATGACCTGCGACCGGTGGTCGCAGGTCGGGCCGGTCACATCCCCGAGTAGTTCGGGCCGCCGCCGCCCTGCGGGGTCACCCAGACGATGTTCTGGGTCGGATCCTTGATGTCGCAGGTCTTGCAGTGCACGCAGTTCTGCGCATTGATCTGCAACTGCTCATGACCATCGCTGCCGACGAACTCGTACACGCCCGCCGGGCAGTAACGCGCTTCCGGCCCGGCGTATTCGCTCAGGTTGATCCGCACCGGCACGCTGGCGTCCTTGAGCGTCAGGTGGCTGGGCTGGTCTTCGGCGTGGTTGGTGCTGCTCAGGAACACCGAGCTGAGGCGGTCGAAGGTGAGCACGCCATCGGGCTTGGGATAAGTGATCTTCGCGTGCTTCGACGCCGGCTCCAGGCACGCGTGGTCCGGCGTGCTGTGGCGCAGCGTCCACGGCGGGTTGCGGATGCCCAGCTTGGGCAGCAGCCACTGCTCGATGCCGGTCATCAGCGTGGCCACGGTCTGGCCCTTCTTGAACCACTGTTTGAAGTTCTTGGCCTGCTGCAGCTCGGCATGCAGCCAGCTGCTCTCGAACGCCTGCGGATAGGCGCTCAACTCGTCGTGCTGGCGATCAGCGGCGAGCGCATCGAAGGCCGCATCGGCGGCGAGCATGCCGGTCTTGATCGCGGCGTGGCTGCCCTTGATCCGGCTGACGTTGAGGTAGCCGGCCTCGCAGCCGACCAGCGCGCCACCGGGGAACACCGTCTTGGGCAGCGACATCAGGCCGCCGGCGGTGATCGCGCGCGCGCCGTAGCCGATGCGCTTGCCCCCTTCCAGGTGCTTGCGGATGTCCGGGTGCGTCTTGAAGCGCTGGAACTCTTCGAACGGGCTCAGCCACGGATTCCTGTAGTCCAGGCCGACCACATAGCCGATCGACACCTTGCCACCCTCGGCGTGGTACAGGAACGCGCCACCGTAGGTGTCGTTGTCCAGCGGCCAGCCGGCGGCGTGCACCACCAGGCCCGGTTCGTGCTTGGCCGGATCGATCTGCCACAGTTCCTTGATGCCGATGCCGTAGGCTTGCGGATCCTTGCCGGCATCGAGCTGGAAGCGGGCGATCAGCTGGCGGCCGAGATGGCCGCGCGAGCCTTCGGCGAAGATCGTGTACTTGGCGTGCAGCGCCATGCCGCGCTCGAACGCCGGGCCGGGCTGACCGTTCTTCTCGATGCCCATGTCGCCGGTGGCCACGCCGATCACCGCGCCGTCGTCGCTGTACAGCACTTCCGCTGCCGGGAAGCCGGGGAAGATCGCCACCTCCAGCGCTTCGGCCTGCTGCGCGAGCCAGCGGGTGACCTCGCCCAGGCTGACGATGTAGTTGCCTTCGTTGTGGAAGCACTCCGGCAACAGTGCGTTGGGTGTGCTGCGCGACCCCGTTTCATTGAGGAACAGGAATTCGTCGCGGGTAACCTTCTGCTTCAGCGGTGCGCCGCGCTCGGCCCAGTCCGGGAACAGTTCGGTCAACGCGCGTGGGTCCATCACCGCGCCGGACAGGATGTGCGCGCCGGGTTCGGAGCCCTTCTCCAGGATGCAGACCGACAGCTCGCGGCCAGCCTCGATGGCGCGCTGGCGCAGCCGGATCGCCGTGGCCAGGCCAGCAGGGCCGCCACCGACGATCACCACATCGAATTCCATCACTTCACGCGGGGGCAGGACGTTGATTTCTTCGCTCATGGGGCTGCGTAACTCTTGGGTAGTGCCGCGGGTTGAACGGCGGCGGTTGCCTGGGAATCGCGCGTGTCACACCACGGCGAAACGGTGGATCAGTGCGCCAGAGTACCGGCACGGCGCATGTAAGCCTAGATCGCCGACGATGAGAGCGGTGTCGGCGCGTGTTGGATACCGGGATGCTGCGGCGCAGCAACCGCGCTGCGGCGCCGTCCCTTGGCCGCTTCCTGCACAACGACCACAATGGGGGCCTGTTCCACCGCCACCTGCCGGGATGCCATGTCACTCAATCCGTTCGATCTGTTCGATATCCGTTCGCTGCTGAGCGAGGAGGAGCGCGCGGTGCAGGCGACAGTGGCGCGCTTCACTGATACCCGGGTGCTGCCGATCATCGGTGATGCATTTGATGAAGGCCGCTTTCCGGACGAACTGATCCCCGAGATCGCTGCACTGGGTCTGCTCGGCTCCAGCCTGCCCGAGCAGTACGGCGGCGGCGGGCTCAACGCGGTCAGCTACGGGCTGATCTGCCAGGAACTGGAACGCGGCGATTCGGGCCTGCGCAGCTTCGTGTCGGTGCAGAGCTCGCTGTGCATGTACCCGATCCATGCCTACGGCAGCGAAGAACAGCGCACGCGCTGGCTGCCCGACATGGCCGCCGGCAAGGTGATCGGCTGCTTCGGCCTGACCGAAGCGCACGGCGGCTCCGACCCGGCGGCGATGAAGACGCGCGCGGTGCGCGATGGCGGCGACTGGCTGGTCCACGGCAGCAAGATGTGGATCACCAGCGGCCCGGTGGCCGACATCGCCATCGTCTGGGCACACACCGAAGACGGCATCCAGGGCTTCGTGCTGGAAAAGGGCATGGCCGGCTTCACCACGCAGGAAATCAAGCACAAGATGAGCCTGCGCGCCTCGCTCACCGGCGCGCTGTTCTTCGACAACGTGCGCGTGCCCGAGCGCAACCGCCTGCCCAACGTGCAGGGCCTGAAAGGCCCGCTGGGCTGCTTGAACCAGGCGCGCTACGGCATCAGCTGGGGCCCGATCGGCGCGGCGGTGGCCTGCCTGGACGAGGCGCTGAACTACACCAAGCAGCGCGTGCTGTTCGGCCGGCCGGTGGCTGCCACGCAGAGCGCGCAGATCAAGCTGGCCGACATGGCCCGGCGCATCACCACCGCGCAGCTGCTGGCCTTGCAGCTGGGGCGGTTGAAGGACGCCGGCCAGCTGCAGCCGCAGCAGGTCAGCCTGGCCAAGTGGAACAACTGCCGCATGGCCATCGACATCGCCCGCGAATGCCGCGACCTGCTCGGCGGCGCGGGCATCACCACCGAACACATGGCGATCCGCCACGCGCTGAACCTGGAATCGGTCATCACCTACGAGGGCACCGAAACCGTGCACCAGTTGGTGATCGGGCGGGAGCTGACGGGCATCAACGCGTTCTGAGCGGATCGGTAGTGCCGGCCGCTGGCCGGCATGGCCCAGGAAGGTGCGCAACATGCAACGCCCAGCACGAGAGGTTAGATGAATGAAAAACAATCTTGCAAAGACGCTGGTGTGGTTCTCGTTGGTCTTCCACGCCTGCGCGCTGCAGGCGGCGTTGGCAGGCAACCGGGACGGGGAGGCATGGACAGGCCAGTACTCGCAGCCGAGCGATCTCTGCACTGAACCGCGCACCGGACGTAGTTGCCGCGACGACTTCAGGGACGGCCTGTCGATCGTCGAAGAATCAAAGGGATACAGGGTTGAGCTGCACAGTACCCAGTCGATGCAGCATGTCTGCACATTTGTGCTGCATATGAAGCCAGTAGCCGGAAAGCTGATTTATGAGTCCGAACTAGGCGTCGTGGCTATCGAGAAACATGTGGATGCGCTGAGAGTCTCATCCGGCGGCATTGATCCCACTGCTACTGGCTTGGGCATGTGCGGTGCACATGCTGATATTGATGGTCTGGAGTTTTCTTCCCTGGGCAAGCTCACACACTCTGGGTGAGGCGATGGTGCCAGCCCCTGATTGATCCAGGCAGAAGGCATCCAATGTGCGGCTGTCGGGCCCGCTTGGAAGCGAGCCGAGCACCGCGGTTCCGGCGGAGCGAATGAGCGCCGCCGGTTCCGCGCCGTCCCCCCGACGGACCGAGGAGCGCAGGGTACCGGTGCGCCGCACAAACGCGAACTACACCCCGCCGGCAAACCCGCGCTGCCGCCAGGCCTCGTACATCACCACGGCGACCGTGTTGGACAGATTGAGGCTGCGGTTGTCCGGCTGCATCGGCAGGCGCAGGCGCCGGCCATCGGGGAGCGCGTCGAGCAGGTCCTGGGGCAGGCCGCGGGTTTCCGGGCCGAACAGGAAGGCATCGCCATCGTCGAACTGCGGGGTGTCGTAACGCACGCTGCCGCGGGTACTCAGGGCAAACAGACGCTTGGGTGCAATGGCCTGCAGGGCGGTGTCCAGGTCGGGATGGACCTGCAGTCGAGCGTATTCGTGATAGTCCAGGCCGGCGCGCTTGAGCTGCTTGTCGCTCAGGTCGAAACCGAGCGGCTCGATCAGGTGCAGCCGCGCGCCGGTGTTGGCGCAGAGGCGGATCACATTGCCGGTGTTCGGCGGAATTTCGGGTTGGAACAGGATGACGTGGAACGTGGGCGCGGTCATGGCCGCAGTTTACGCGGCTGCTGCGTGTTACCGCAGCAACCGATTACGGACGGACCAGCACCTGAGCAGCGGTTTCCAGCGCCAGGGCCTGCAGATCGGCAGACGACGGGCGAACCTGCAGGGCCGGCAGATTGACGATCACGTCGCGGGCCACGGCGGTGGCAGCGGCGGCCAGCGTGGCCACGTAATCGCGGTGGGTCACCTGCTCGGCCGCCAGCGCCTGGTACTGCTCGGCGGTCGGACGGACTTCGACGGCGGCCAGCGTGGTCACGCGGCGGCTGCCGGCCAGCTCGGCGCGGTAGTCGGCGATCAGGCCGGCGCCCGGGCGGACTTCCACCAGCGACAGGGTCGGAATGGCGCTGGTGCGCTCGATCTCGGCCTGGGCGATCTGGTCGGCCGACGGACGCACCTGCACGGTGTCCAGGGTGGTGATGGTGGCGGCCTGCACGTTCGAAGCAAACGCGGCGCCGGCGGCGAGGGCAATGGCAATGGCGAGAGTCTTGGTGTTCATGGCGGGCCTATTTAGTGTTGGTGGTCAGTGGTGTGGTAGTAATGTAGTACACCGATTCGGGGCATGCAAGAACAATTTCAACTTTCTCGATTCGGTTCAGCGGGCAGTCATGTTGTATCTGTGTCTGCCTTTGCCACAGCCAGTACCAAGCAGGTGCCGTGCCAACTTTTTCTCGTTGATTCGTAAGGGTTTTTCGCCAGTGACGGGGTGTCCGCTGTCCGGACACCTGTCCGATGGCGGTGCGCAGGTGTCCGCGCCCAGGCGTTCAGGCAGCGCCGAACGGACCGCTGCCCGGGCCTTCAACCCCGAAAACGCCCACGGCGCCCGCAGTGACTGTTGGCCGATGCCGCAGGCGCCCGTCACGCGCTAGGATCGGCCTTCACTTTCATGACCAAGGAACCGGAATGACCGTCCAATTTCGCCCGCGTGCCGCGCTGCTGGCTGTAGCGCTCTCCGCCGCTCTGGGCAGCGTCGTGCCGGCCCCTGCGCTGGCCAAGCCCGCCGCGCCGGCCAAGGTCGACATTCCGTTCGAGCAGTTCACCCTTCCCAATGGCCTGCGCGTGGTGGTGCACACCGACCGCAAGGCGCCGATCGTGGCGGTCAACGTCTGGTACCACGTGGGCAGCAAGGACGAACCGGCCGGTCGCACCGGCTTTGCGCACCTGTTTGAACACCTGATGTTCCAGGGCAGCGAAAACCACGACGGCGAGTATTTCGAGCCCTTCAAGCAGGTCGGCGTGACCGGCCAGAACGGCACCACCAATACCGACCGCACCAACTACTTCGAGAACGTGCCCACCACCGCGCTGGACATGGCGCTGTGGATGGAGTCCGACCGCATGGGCCACCTGGTCGGTGCGATCGACCAGGCCGCGCTCGACGAACAGCGCGGCGTGGTCCAGAACGAGAAGCGCCAGGGCGAGAACCAGCCCTATGGGCAGGTGTGGGACAAGCTGACCCGCGCCATGTACCCGGAGGGCCACCCGTACCACCACGGCGTGATCGGCTCGATGAACGATCTCAACGCCGCCTCGCTGGATGACGTCAAAACCTGGTTCCGCACCTGGTACGGCCCCAACAACGCGGTGCTGGTGCTGGCCGGCGACATCGACGTGGCCACCGCCAAGGAAAAGGTCGCCCGCTACTTCGGTGACATCCCGGCCGGCCCGACCATGGCCCAGCCCAAGGTGGACGTGGCCCAGCGCGAGAAGAGCACCCGCGAGGTGATGACCGACAAGGTGCCGCAGGCGCGCATCTACCGCGCCTGGAACGTGGCCCAGGTCGGCACCACCGACATCGACCAGCTGCAGCTGTTCGCCCAGGTGCTGGGCGGGGCCAAGTCCTCGCGCCTGGACCAGCGCCTGCTGCACCAGGACAAGCTGGTGGACAACATCAGCGCCGGTGCCTACAGCTCGCAGCTGGGCTCCAACTTCGTGGTGATGGCCACGGTCAAGCAGGGCGTGGACCCGGCCAAGGTGGAGGCGATCATCGATGAAGAGATCAAGCGCCTGGCCAAGGACGGTCCCACCGCCGACGAACTGAGCCGCGGCAAGACCGCCTTCCGCGCCGGCTTCATCCGCGGCATCGAGCGCATCGGCGGGTTCGGCGGCAAGGCCGACGCGCTGGCCGAATGCACCGTGTTCGAAGGTGACCCGGGCTGCTTCCGCCGATCGCTGGCCAACATCGATGCGGCCAGCGCCGCCGACGTGCGGGCGGTCGGTGCCAAGTGGCTGGGCGTGGGCGACCACACCATCGTGGTGGAACCGGGCGCGCGCGTGGCGCTGGCCGAACTGCCGTCGCAGTCGCCCAAGCCGTTCACCGTGCCGGCCGTGGATACCAAGTACACCACCCTGCCCAAGCAGGTCGACCGCAGCACCGGCGTACCGCAGACCAAGTCCTTCCCGGAACTGAAGTTCCCGCAGCTGCACCGCGCCACGTTGAAGAACGGCACCCAGGTGATCCTGGCCGAGCGCCATGACATCCCGGTGGTGCAGTTCAGCTATGAGTTCCCCGGTGGCTTCACCGCCGACCAGGGCCGCAAGCAGGGCACCGCCAACTTCACCATGGACCTGATGGGCGAAGGCGCCGGCAAGCTCGGCGCGCTGCCCTTCGCCAACGCCGCCGACGCACTGGGTGCCACCCTGGGCGCCTCGGCGTCGCTGGACAGTGCCAGCGTCTACCTGTCGGCCTTGAAGGAAAACCTGGCGCCGTCGCTGGCCCTGTACGCGGACATGCTGCGCCAGCCGCGCTTCGAGCAGGGCGAGATCGACCGGGTCAAGGCGACCTGGATCGCCGGCATCCAGCAGGAAAAGGTGAACCCCAGCGCCGCCGCGATGCGGGTCATGCCCACCCTGCTCTACGGCGCCGGGCATCCGTATGCCATTCCGTTCACCGGCAGCGGCAACGAGGCGGACATCCAGTCGCTGACCCGCGACGACCTGGTCAGCTTCCACCGTGACGCGCTGCGCCCCGAACAGGGCACCCTGATCGTGGTGGGTGACACCACCCTGAAGGACATCGTGCCGCTGCTGGAGCGCCAGTTCGGCGACTGGAAGAGCACCGGCACCGCGCCGGAGGTCAAGGCACCGGCCGACGTGGCCCGTCCCACCCATGCCCGCGTGTACCTGATCGACCAGCCCGGCGCGGTGCAGGCCAACCTGTTCGCCAGCCAGCTGGTGCCCTCGGCGATGGACCCGGGCAGCACCCGCTTCGATATCGCCAACGGCGTGCTGGGCGGCGACTTCACCTCGCGCCTGAACATGAACCTGCGCGAGGAGAAGCACTGGTCCTACGGCGCCGGCAGCAGCGCCCCGGCCACGCTGGGCCAGCGTCCGTGGGGCGCGCGTGCCCCGGTGCAGATCGACAAGACCGCCGAGTCGATGCAGGAACTGCAGAAGGACATCCGCGACTTCGCCAGCGGTGCCAAGCCGGCCACGGCGGCGGAAGTGGCGCGCATCCGCAACATCCAGACGCTCAGCCTGCCCGGTGCCTATGAGACCGCCAGCGCGGTGCTCGGGACCATCAGCGGCATCGTGCGCTACCAGCGCCCGGACGATTACGTGTTCAAGCGCAAGGCCGAGATCGAGGCGATGACCCCGGCGCAGGTGCAGCAGGCCGCGGCCACGCTGGACCCCAACACCCTCACCTGGGTGGTGGTCGGCGACCTGAAGCAGACCGAGAAGGAAGTCCGCGCGCTGAACATCGGCGAGGTCCACGTGATCGACGCCGACGGCAAGGTATTGCCGGCCGCTGGCCGGCAACCTCGCTGACCTGCCGAAGCAGGGTGCCGGGCTTTCGGCCCGGCACCCCATCACCCCCGATTCAGCCGTTTCCCGCACACTCCTTTCTCGTCGCCCAGCCAGGTCTCCCACATGCGCGTTCTTCTGCTTTCCCTGCTCACCCTTAGCGCCACCGCCTGCACCTGGGTGCCGATCGAACCGGTGGGCAAGACCGTGCGCGTGCTGCCGGCCGGGCAGGTGCCCAGCGGCTGCCAGACCAAGGGCGAGGTGGTGGTGACGGTCAAGAGCAAGGTGGGCTTCTACAACCGCAACCCCTTGCGCGTGCAGGAAGAACTGGAAACCCTGGCACGCAATGAAGCCCCCAGCGCCGGGGCCAATGCGGTCCAGGCCGCCGGCCAGCCGGCCGATGGCAGCCAGCGCTTTCTGGCCTTCCAGTGCCCGCCGCGCTGAACCCTTCAGGCCGCCCGGCCGCACCATACGCCCGGGCGTGAATTCGTAAAGGTGCGGTGAAGGCAGCGCCGGCTTACAATAGCGCCCCCTTTGCCTGAGCCTTGGCGCTAACTGATGCTCTTCAAGAATGTCTCTATCGCCGGCCTGGCGCACATCGACGCGCCGCACACGCTGACGTCCAAGGAAATCAACGAACGTCTGCAGCCGACGCTGGATCGTCTGGGCATCCGTACCGACGTGCTCGGCGACATCGCCGGCATCCACGCCCGCCGCCTGTGGGACGCGGATATGCTCGCCTCCGACGCGGCCACCCTGGCGGCCCGCAAGGCGCTGGAAGATGCCGGCATCGGCGCCGACAAGATCGGCCTGCTGGTCAACACCTCGGTCAGCCGCGACTACCTGGAGCCGTCCACGGCCAGCATCGTCTCGGGCAACCTGGGCGTGGGCGACGAATGCATGACCTTCGACGTCGCCAATGCCTGCCTGGCCTTCATCAACGGCATGGACATCGCCGCCCGCATGCTCGAACGCGGCGAGATCGACTACGCGCTGATCGTCGACGGTGAAACCGCCAACCTGGTGTACGAGAAGACCCTCGAGCGCATGGCCCTGCCGGGCGTGACCGCCGATGACTTCCGCAACGAGATGGCCGCGCTGACCCTGGGCTGCGGTGCCGCGGCGATGGTCATGGCGCGCACCGAGCTGGTGCCCGATGCCCCGCGTTACCGCGGTGGCGTGACCCGCTCGGCCACCGAGTGGAACCAGCTGTGCCGGGGCAACCTGGACCGCATGGTCACCGACACCCGCATGCTGCTGATCGAAGGCATCAAGCTGGCACAGAAGACCTTCGTGGCCGCCCGTGAAGCGCTGGGCTGGGCCGTGGAGGAACTGGACCAGTTCGTCATCCACCAGGTCAGCCAGCCGCACACCGCCGCCTTCATCAAGAACTTCGGCATCGACCCGAAGAAGGTGATGACGATCTTCGGCGAGCACGGCAACATCGGCCCGGCTTCGGTGCCGATCGTGCTGAGCAAGCTCAAGCAGCTGGGCAAGCTGAAGAAGGGCGATCGCATCGCGCTGCTCGGCATCGGCTCGGGCCTGAACTGCTCGATGGCCGAAGTGGTCTGGTAAACCAGTCGCCGCAGGCTGCTGCGGCGTTGGAATTGAACATCAAGGGCCGGTTCTGCCGGCCCTTTTCACAGGTGCGTTTGCATGCCCCAGCTGCCCGGTTACCCCGCCCATCCGCACCGCTTCGAGGTGCGCCCCGGCCTGTCGATGAACTATCTCGACGAAGGCCCGCGCGATGGCGAGGTGGTGGTGATGGTCCACGGCAATCCGTCGTGGAGCTATTACTGGCGCACCCTGGTGGCCGGGTTGTCGGACAGATACCGCTGCATCGTGCCGGACCATATCGGCATGGGCCTGTCGGACAAGCCCGATGACGCGCACTACGACTACACCCTGCAGTCGCGCGTGGATGACCTCGACGCGCTGCTCGCGCACCTGGGCATCACCGGCCCGGTGACCCTGGCCGTGCACGACTGGGGCGGCATGATCGGCTTCGGCTGGGCGCTGTCGCACCACGCGCAGGTCAAGCGCCTGGTGGTGCTCAACACCGCCGCCTTCCCGATGCCGGCCGCGAAGAAGATGCCGTGGCAGATCGCGCTGGGCCGCCACTGGACGGTGGGTGAGTGGATCATCCGCACCTTCAACGCCTTCTCGTCCGGTGCCTCGTGGCTGGGCGTGGAGCGGAAGATGCCGGCCGAGGTGCGCCGCGCCTACGTGTCGCCGTACAACAGCTACGCCAACCGCATCAGCACCATCCGCTTCATGCAGGACATCCCGCTGTCACCGGCCGACAAGGCCTGGTCGCTGCTGGCGCGCGCCGGTGAGGCGCTGCCTTCGTTCGCCGACCGCCCGGCCTTCATCGGCTGGGGCCTGCGTGACTTCGTGTTCGACCACCACTTCCTGGCCGGCTTCCAGGCCGCACTGCCGCAGGCGCAGGTGCATGCCTTCGAGGATGCCGGGCATTACGTGCTGGAAGACAAGCACGAGGTGCTGGTGCCGAAGATCCGCGCGTTTCTGGACGCGAACCCGATCTGAGCCGTTGGTATTGACGCTGGGTCGCATCCGACCCCGTCGGTAGAGCCGACCGTTGGTCGGCTGCTTTCTGGTCGGCTGCTTCTGCCCCGGCGTCATAACACCCGGCGCCCCCAACTACGCTGCGATCGGTGCCTGCGGCGGTGCCGGGGAATTGCCGTTGTCATCGGGATGATCATCGTCATTGTCCGCCTCGTCCCGCCAGCGCCAATCGGCCAGGGTCAGCGCCGGCATGCCGTGCGCCACGCGCGCCTTGTCGCACTGGGGGCTGGCCTTGCCGTACTCCCACGAGGCATCCACCTCACGGCAGACGCTGGGGCGGTTGGGGTGGATGCTGCAGCGCGAGTACACGCCGATCTCCGCATCCAGCGCCACGCAGTACACCGGCTTGGACAGCGTGCCGCGCATGCACAGCCGGTGCGGGTCCAGCACCTGGGTGAGCTCGTGCGGGACGCCACCGGGGGTGACCTCGTCCGATTCCATCCAGTGGAAGGCCACACGGTATTGGGTGCAGCAGGCGCCGCAGGTGAGGCAGGGATGGGGCATGGGGCACCGGCTGAATACACGTAGATCCACGCCATGCGTGGATGGGTGGGAAGGCCGCGAATTTTCCACGCCCTTGGCCGGCGCGCAAGATTTTTCTGCAGCGGCGACAATGAACGGATGAACAGCGCCATCAATATCGCCGCGCGCCTGCCCGAGCTGGCCCGTGAACGCCCCGACCAGATCGCCATCCGCTGCCCCGGCAAGCCCGGGCCCGGCGGCATGGCGCGTTATGACGTCACCCTGGATTACCGCACCCTCAACGCCCGCAGCGATGCGATGGCGGCCGGGCTGGCCGCGCACGGCATCGGCCGCGGCGTGCGCGCGGTGGTGATGGTGCGGCCCTCGCCGGAATTCTTCCTGCTGATGTTCGCGCTGTTCAAGAACGGCGCGGTCCCGGTGCTGGTCGACCCGGGCATCGACAAGCGCGCGCTGAAGCAATGCCTGGACGAGGCCCAGCCGGAGGCCTTCATCGGCATCGGCCTGGCCCACATGGCGCGCCTGGTGCTGCGCTGGTGCCGCTCTGCGCGCCTGCTGGTGACCGTCGGCCGTCGCTGGGGCTGGGGTGGCACCACCCTGGCCCGGCTGGAAGCCCAAGGCGCCACGGCGGCACCTGCGCTGGCCCCGACCGATGGCGAGGATGTCGCGGCGATCCTGTTCACCAGCGGCTCCACCGGCGTGCCCAAGGGCGTGGTCTACCGCCACCGTCATTTCGTCGGCCAGGTCGAGCTGCTGCGCGCCGCCTTCGGGATGGCGCCGGGCGGGGTGGACCTGCCGACCTTCCCGCCGTTCGCGCTGTTCGATCCGGCGCTGGGGCTGACCTCGGTGATCCCGGACATGGACCCGACCCGCCCGGCCCAGGCCGATCCGCGCAAGCTGCATGACGCCATCAACCGCTTCGGCGTCACCCAGCTGTTCGGCTCGCCGGCGCTGATGCGGGTGCTGGCCGATCACGGCCAGCCGCTGCCGAGCGTGCGCCGGGTGACCTCGGCCGGTGCGCCGGTGCCGCCCGACGTGGTCGCGCGCATCCGCCGCCTGCTGCCCGATGACGCCCAGTTCTGGACCCCCTACGGCGCCACCGAGTGCCTGCCGGTGGCCGTGATCGAAGGCCGCGAGCTGGAGAACACCCGCCAGGCCACCGAGGCCGGCGCGGGCACCTGTGTCGGCCGCGTGGTCGCGCCGAACGAGGTGCGCATCATCGCCATCGATGACGCGCCGCTGCCGGGCTGGTCGCAGGCGCGCGTGCTGGCCGCCGGCGAGGTGGGCGAGATCACCGTGGCCGGCCCGACCGCCACCGACAGCTACTTCAACCGCCCGCAGGCCACCGCCGCGGCGAAGATCACCGAAACCCTGGCCGATGGCAGCACGCGGGTCGTGCACCGGATGGGCGATGTCGGCTACTTCGATGCGCAGGGCCGGCTGTGGTTCTGTGGGCGCAAGACCCAGCGCGTGGAAACCGCGCAGGGCCCGCTCTACACCGAGCAGGTCGAGCCGGTGTTCAACGCGCTCGATGGCCTCGCCCGCACCGCGCTGGTCGGCGTGGGTGCACCGGGCCGGCAGGTGCCGGTGCTGTGCTACGAGCTGCTGCCCGGTACCGTCGATTCCCCCGCGCTGGTCGAGCGGCTGCGCCGCGAGGCCGCCGCGCACGCGCATACCGCGCGCATCGAGCGCTTCCTGCTCCACCCGGGCTTCCCGGTCGACATCCGCCACAACGCCAAGATCGGCCGCGAGAAGCTCGCGGTCTGGGCCACCGCGCAACTGGAGCAGCACGCATGAAGATCCTCGTGACCGGTGGCGGCGGCTTCCTCGGCCAGGCCCTGTGCAAGGGGCTGATCGAGCGCGGTCACCAGGTGCTGGCGTTCAACCGCGGCCATTACCCCGCGCTGCAGGCGATGGGCGTGGGCCAGATCCGCGGTGATCTGGCCGATGCGCAGGCAGTAATGCATGCGGTGGCCGGGGTCGATGCGGTCCTCCACAACGGGGCCAAGGCCGGTGCGTGGGGCAGCTATGACAGCTACCACCAGGCCAACGTGGTCGGCACCGACAACGTCATCGCGGCCTGCCGCGCGCACGGCGTGGGCAAGCTGGTCTACACCTCCACGCCCAGCGTGACCCATCGCGCCACCCATCCGGTCGAGGGCCTGGGCGCGGACGAGGTGCCGTATGGCGAAAACTTCCAGGCACCGTATGCGGCCACCAAGGCCATCGCCGAGCAGCGCGTGCTGGCCGCCAACGATGCGCAGCTGGCCACCGTCGCGTTGCGGCCCCGGCTGATCTGGGGCCCGGGTGACCAGCAGCTGGTGCCGCGCCTGGCCGAGCGCGCCCGGGCCGGCCGCCTGCGCTTTGTCGGTGATGGGCAGAACAAGGTCGATACCACCTACATCGACAACGCCGCACTCGCCCACTTCCTGGCTCTGGAACACCTGGCCCCGGGCGCGGCCTGCGCCGGCAGGGCGTACTTCATTTCCAACGGCGAGCCGCTGCCGATGCGCGAGCTGCTCAACAAGCTGCTGGCCGCCGTGGAGGCCCCGCCGGTGAGGAAGTCGATCAGCTTCAAGGCGGCCTACCGGATCGGCGCGGTCTGCGAGCGGCTGTGGCCGCTGCTGCGCCTGCGCGGCGAACCGCCGATGACGCGCTTCCTGGCCGAGCAGCTGTGCACCCCGCACTGGTACAGCATGGAACCGGCGCGCCGCGACTTCGGTTATGTGCCCCGGGTCAGCATCGAAGAAGGGCTGGCCCGGCTGGCATCTTCATCGAACGCACAGGATTCCATCACTCCCTGAACACCGCAGGTTGGTGAACATGGCCCCACGCCAACTCCGGCACGCATCAACGCGAGGGTCGACATGCTGCATTACGCCGTCATCTTTTTTGTCATCGCCATCATCGCGGCGGTACTGGGTTTCTCGGGCATTGCCGGCGCTGCCAGCAACGTTGCCTGGATCCTGTTCGTCGTCTTCCTGATCCTGGCGGTGGTGTCGATGTTCCGCAAGCGGACCTAGTGTCCGGCGCGTCCCGCGCCACCTCTCTCCGGCGTGGGACGCGCTGCGGAAATCACGACGGCCTGACATCGGCAACGATGTTCAGGCCGTCGTTGCGATGGAGCTGCGCAGATCGCGCTCGTGCGCGTGCCGCGCCATCGCCAGTTCCAGCAGCCGCGTGATCAGCGCGGTGTAATCCAGCCCACTGGCCGCCCACAACTTCGGGTACATGCTGATCCGGGTGAAGCCGGGCAGCGTGTTGATCTCGTTGATCACCACCTCGCCAGCCGAGGTCAGGAACACATCCACGCGTGCCAGGCCGGCACAATCCAGTGCCTGGTAGGCCTGCACGGCGATTTCCCGGATACGGGACTGCTCCGCATCGGTGATGGCCGCCGGCACCACGATGTCCGCACCGCTTTCGCTGATGTACTTGGTGTCGTAGGAATAGAAATCATCGTGCACGACCACCTCGCCACAGACGCTGGCTTCGGGGTGCTCGTTGCCCAGCACCGCGCATTCGATCTCGCGGCCGTCGATCGCCGATTCCACCAGCGCCTTGTGATCGAACGAGAGTGCCAGCGCGAGCGCGGCATGGAATTCCGCTTCAGTGCGCACCTTGCTCACGCCCACCGAGGAGCCCTGGTTGGCCGGCTTCACGAACAATGGCGTGCCCAGCGCGGCGACCAGCGCGGGGTAATCGGCCCGGGCCGCCGTGACCCGGTTGAAGCAGGCGAACGGCGCCACCGCCAGCCCGGCATCGCGCAGCAGGCGCTTGGCCACGTCCTTGTCCATCGCCACCGCCGAGCCGAGCACGCCCGAGCCCACGAAGGGCAGGTTGGCCATGCGCAGCAGGCCCTGCAGCGAGCCATCCTCGCCCAGCGTGCCGTGCACGATCGGGAACACCACGTCGATCTGCTCCAGCGCGGTGGCCGGATCGGTCGGGACCAGCTGCTGGCGCTCCAGGCCCGGCCGCACCGCCACCGCATTGCCCGAGCGGTGCAGCGCGATCCGTGCCGGGTCGCTGGCATTGAGCAGGAAGTCGCGCGGGTCGCTGACGTGCCACTGGCCCTGCTTGTCGATGCCGATCAGGCTGACCTCGAAGCGGTCCTTGTCCAGTGCATCGAGGATGTTCTTCGCCGATTGCAGCGAGACCTCGTGCTCGGCCGAACGGCCGCCGAAGATGATGCCTACCCGGGTCTTGCCCATGCCTGTTGCCGCTCCTGCCTCTTCTGGAACCACACAGGATGGACCGGCGCGCGGTGCATGGCAAAACGCGCAACGCGTGATGCCCGCGGACGCCCGCCGTTCAAGGGGGCACGGTAGAATGCGGTGATGGCCCGTTCCCTGCTCTCTTCCCTCAAGCCGCTGGCTGGCAATGCGCTGCAGCTCACGCTCAACCGCGCGCTGGCGCTGGACCCGGACACCCGCAGCGCGCTGGCCGCGCTGGATGGCCGCCACATCGCCCTGACCCTGGAATCGCCTGCGTTGGCGATGCGGATCGGGGTGGACGGTGAGCGGCTCACGGTCGGCCCGGTCGATCCGCAGCAGGAGCCGGACCTGGCCGTGCGCAGCACGCTGGGCGGGGTGCTGGCCCAGCTGCCGTTCCTGGCCAATGCACGCCGTGGCGGTGATGCGCCGGCCGGGCGGGTCAAGGTCTCCGGCGATGCCGAGCTGGCCCGCCGCCTGCAGCAGCTGGCGACCCGTTTCGATCCGGACTGGCAGCAGCCGTTCGTGCGCGTGTTCGGCGAGGTCATGGGCGTGCAGATCGCCAATACCCTGCGCTCGGCACTGCAGCACGCCCGCCGCGGCGCGTCCGACCTGGCGCACAGCGCCGCTGAATTTGTCACCGAGGAGTCGCGCGACGTGGTACCCCGAGCAGAACTGGATGCCTTCCACGACGATGTGGACGTGATGCGCGACGACGTTGAACGCATGGCCGTGCGCGTCCAGCGCCTGCGGCAGGTGGGCGCATGAAGGCGATCTTCCGGGCCAGCCGCATCGGCCGCATCATCCTGCGCTACCGCCTCGACGATCTGCTCCAGGGCACCCCGGCCGAACGCTGGCTGCGCCTGGCCAAGCCGTTCGTGCCACGCGCCTCGGCCGACATCGCCGCACAGTCGCGCGGTGCGCGCCTGCGCCTGGCGCTGCAGGACCTGGGCCCGATCTTCGTCAAGTTCGGCCAGATCCTCTCCACCCGCCGTGACCTGATCCCGGCCGATGTCGCCAACGAACTCACCCTGCTGCAGGACCGGGTCAAACCGTTTGATGGCGCCGCCGCGCAGGCCATCGTCGAGCGTGCGCTCGGGCGCCCGGTCAGCGAAGCGTTCGCCAGCTTCGATCTGCAGCCGCTGGCCTCTGCCTCGATCGCGCAGGTGCACGCGGCCACGCTCGCCGATGGGCGCCAGGTGGTGGTCAAGGTGCTGCGCCCGGACATCGAAAAGCAGATCGACGCCGACATCGCGCTGCTCAAGTCGGCCGCCGCGCTGATCGAGCGCGCGCACCCGCGCGCCGACAAGATCCGCCCGCGCGAGGTGGTCGCCGAAGTCGAAAACACCCTGGCCGCCGAGCTGGACCTGCAGCGCGAAGGCGCCAATGCCAGCGTGCTGCGCCGCAACTGGATCGACTCGGACGATCTGTACGTACCGGAAGTGATCTGGAGCCATACCGCCGAGCGCGCGCTGACCCTGGAGCGCGTGTGGGGCATTCCCTCGGACGACATCGTCGCGCTGGACAAGGCCGGCATCGACCGCAAGGCGCTGGCCGCCAAGGGCGTGCGGGTGTTCTACACCCAGGTGTTCCGCGACAACTTCTTCCACGCCGATGCGCACGCCGGCAATATCTGGGTCGACACCGATCCGGCGCGCCGCGACAACCCGCGCTTCATCGCGCTGGATTTCGGCATCATGGGCCAGCTGTCCGAAGAAGATCAGTACTACCTGGCCGAGAACTTCATGGCCATCTTCAACAAGGATTACCGGCGCATGGCCGCGCTGCATGTCGAGGCCGGCTGGATGCCCAACAACGTGCGCATCGATGAACTCGAAGCGGCCGCGCGTTCGGTGTGCGAACCCTATTTCACCCGCCCGCTGTCGCAGATCTCGCTGGCCGAGGTGCTCATCAAGCTGTTCCGCGTGGCCCAGCGCTACGAGCTCACGCTGCAGCCGCAGCTGATCCTGCTGCAGAAGACACTGCTCAACATCGAAGGTGTCGGCCGTCAGCTCGATCCGGAACTGGACATCTGGGCGGTCGCGCGGCCGGTGCTGGAACGCATCCTGCGCGAGCGTTACAGCCCGCGCCGCGTGCTCAAGGAAGTGCGCAAGCGCCTGCCTGAAATCATGACGCATACGCCGGACATGCCGCGCCTGGTCCACGCCTGGCTGCGCCAGCAGGTGGACGGCGACCACGAATTGTCGATGCGCTCGCGCGATCTGGCGGCGCTGAACGTCAGCGTGCAGAAGCTGCAGAAGCGCGCGGTGGCCGCGATCGCCGGCGTCGGCCTGATGATCGTCGCTGCGGTGCTGTATGGCCTGCAGCCAGGTGGCTGGTACTTCGGCGATGCCCCGGTGTGGAGCTGGGTGACCGGCGCGGCGGGCGTGTTCTCGCTGGCCAGTGCCTGGTGGCGCCGATGAGCGCGATCGAGCTGCAGGCAGAGGCCATCGCCGAGGCGCCTGTTGCGCTTCCGCCCCTGCAACTGCTGCACCTGGACGACCAGCTTGCCGTGGTCAACAAGCCCGCCGGGCTGATGGTCCACGACAGCAAGCTCGCCCGGGGCGAAGACGACTTCCTCGCCGACCGCCTGCGCGAACAGCTCGGCAAGCCGATCTTCCTCGTCCATCGCCTGGACCGCGCCACCAGCGGCTGCCTGCTGCTCGCCTTTGATCGCGAAAGCGCCAGCGTGCTCGGCAAATCGCTGATGGGCGGCGACGTCACCAAGGATTACCTCGCGATCTGCCGCGGCTGGCCGGCCGACGAGGCCTTTACCGTCGACCATGACCTCGATGGCGGCCCCGGCAAGCCGGTCAAGAAGCAGGCGATCACCCACTTCCAGCGCGTCGCCGTGGGCGAGATCGCCATTCCGATGGGCGAGTTCGAGACCTCACGTTACGCCCTGCTGCGCTGCCAGCCGCAGACCGGTCGGTTCCGTCAGATCCGCCGCCACCTCAAGCACCTCTCGCATCACCTGATCGGCGACACCAGCCACGGCGACGGTCGCCACAACCGCAGCTTCCGCATGCAGGGCATCCACCGCATGCTCCTGCACGCCGAGCGCCTGCGCTTCCCGCATCCGGACGGCACGCCGATGGACATCAGCGCGCCGGTGGACGGCGAATTCCGCAAGGCGATGGATCTGTTTGGTTGGGTCGTGGGCTGACGCCGCACGTTGTGCGACAGCCGACCAACGGTCGGCTCTACCGGAGGACATACGTCGTGCGATAGCCGACCAACGGTCGGCTCTACCGGTTATTTCTTCGCCGGCGCGGCCGCCGGCGCCGGCTCATTGACGATCGCTTCCAGGTCCTTCTGCAGATCCACGAACAGCGGCTGCATCTTGGCCTGGATCGCCACCATCACGTTCTGCATCAGTGCCGGCGTCTTGTCCAGCAGGCTCTGCCCCGCCGAGCTCTCATAGAACTCCGCCATCGCCAGCACGTCTTCCTTGCTGAAGGTCTGCTTGTACAGATCCACGTACATCGGCCGCAGCTCCTTCCAGGACAGCGCCTGGCGCACGGTCTGGCTGGTCCGCTGCTCGATCCGCTGCAGCTGGGCCTGCTGTGTCGCATCCAGCTGACGCTGCTGCGCCACCTGCTGGAACTGCTGGCGCTGCATCGCCTCGATCTGCGGCAGCATCGTATCGAGCATGCTCTGCGCGCGCGAGGCGGCCAGCAGGCGGTTGATGTCGGCATCCGACGGCGGCGCGGCCAAGGCCGGCGCGATCGCGGCCAGGCCCAGCGCCAGGGCCAGAGTGAGGCGGGTCAGGCCGCGGCGGGCCAACGGGCGGATCAGGGACATGGCGGAGCATCCTGCGTTGCGTGGACTCCGGAGAATACCTGCGATGGCGTCATCAGGCCGTAATTGAGGACGTTATCGGCGACATCCACGCACGTTGCAGTCACCCGACCGGCGGTCCTCCCCTTACAATGCCGCCCATGGGCAACGGGCCAGTCACCATCAGCGCGCACCTGACGATTCCGGATACGGAACTCGTCGAGCGGTTCGTGCGCGCCAGCGGCGCCGGTGGCCAGAACGTCAACAAGGTCTCCACCGCCGTCGAGCTGCGCTTCGACGTGGCCGGCTCGCCTTCGTTGCCCGAGCCGTTGCGCGCGCGCCTGCTGGCCCGCCGCGACCGGCGCATGACCGGCGAAGGCGTGCTGGTCATCGATGCACAGCGTTTCCGTACCCAGGACCGTAACCGCGAGGACGCGCGCGATCGACTGGCCGCCTTCATCCAGGCGGGGCTGAGCGTGCCCAAGGCACGCGTGGCCACCAAGCCGACCTACGGGTCGAAACTGCGTCGTCTGGACGCCAAAAAGGGGCGCGCGCAGATCAAGCGCGGGCGCACCACACGCAATTGGGAGTGATTGCTTGAACAACCGAAGTCCGTTGTTGCCGGTGGTTCCGCCGAACATGCCGCAGGTCAAACCGAACCGCTTCCTCCGCTGGCTGGCCCGCTGCACGCTGCGCCTGGGCGGCTGGAAAGTGACCGGCACCCTGCCCGATGTGCCCAAAGTGGTGTTCATCATCGCCCCGCATTCGTCCAACTGGGATGGCTTCTGGGGCATGGCGGCGAAGATCGCGCTGGGCATGCAGGTCAAGGTGCTGGGCAAGGCCTCGCTGTTCTGGTGGCCGCTGGGCCCGCTGCTGCGCAAGCTCGGCGTCATCCCGCTGGACCGCAGCTCACCGCAGGGCACCGTGGAGCAGGCGGTCAGCCTGATCCGGGGCTCGGACCGCCTGTGGTATGCGATCACGCCGGAAGGCACGCGCAAGGCGGTGCAGCACTGGAAGGCCGGCTTCCTCAAGATCGCGCGCATGGCCGATGTACCCGTGCTGGCGGCGTACTTCCACTACCCGGAAAAGACCATCGGCATCGGCCCGTTGTTCCATCCCACCGGCAACGACGTGGCCGACATGGCCGCGATCCGCGCGTACTATCGCCCCTGGCAGGGCAAGACCCGCGGCACCGTCTGAGCGCCGCCGGGCGGGTCGGGCGGAGTAGCCCCCACGGCCCGCACAGCCACGCGCCACGACCGGCACATGCCGCCTGCGGGCTTTGGGAGTAGGGTGACCGGCTGCGGGATTTTCCGTCCCGCGCCCTCATCCAAGGAGCCCGTTTCATGTCGCGTACCGTAGTTTTGGCCGCTGCCATCAGCCTGGCGCTGGCGGCCTGTTCCGGAAAGGAGTCCACCCCCGTGACCGATACCCAGCCCGCCCCGACCCAGCAGCCGGCCGATGCGTCCGCCAACCCGCTGTTGAGCGCCAGCACGCTGCCGTTCCAGGCGCCGCCGTTCGACAGGATCAAGGACAGTGACTACCTGCCGGCCTTCAACGAAGGCATGAAGCAGCACCTGGCTGAAGTCCGCAAGATCGCCGACAACCCCGAGCCGGCCACCTTCGACAACACCATCGAAGCGCTGGAGCGCAGTGGCGAGACGCTGACCCGCGTGTCGCGCATCTTCTTCGGCCTGGTCCAGGCCGACACCAACGATGCACGCCAGAAGGTGCAGGAAGAAGTCGCCCCGAAGCTGGCCGAACACCAGGACGAGATCAACCTCGACCCGAAGCTGTTCGCCCGCATCAAGACCATCTACGACCAGCGCGATGCGCTGGGCCTGGACCCGGTGCAGAAGCGCCTGGTCGAACGTGACTACCAGGAGTTCGTGCGCGCCGGCGCGCAGTTGAACGATGCCGACAAGGCCTCGCTGCGCAAGCTCAACGTGGAAGAAACCACGCTGGCCACGCAGTTCCACACCCGTCTGGTGGCTGCGACCGCCGCCGGTGCCGTGGTCGTCGATGACAAGGCCAAGCTGGCCGGCCTGGACGAGGATGCGATCAACACCGCCGCCGCCGATGCCAAGGCCCGCAACCTCGATGGCAAGTACCTGCTGCCGCTGCAGAACACCACCCAGCAGCCGGTGCTCGGCTCGCTGAGCGACCGCGAGCAGCGCGCCGCCGTGCTCAAGGCGTCGGAAACCCGTGCTGAAAAGGGCGACGCCAACGACACGCGCGAGACCATTCAGCGCCTGGCCCAGCTGCGCGCGCAGAAGGCCAAGCTGCTCGGCTTCGAGAACTATGCCGCCTACAGCCTGGCCGACCAGATGGCCAAGACCCCGGCCGCCGCGCT
Organism: Stenotrophomonas sp. TWI377; assembly: GCF_039674525.1. Taxonomy (NCBI): domain Bacteria; kingdom Pseudomonadati; phylum Pseudomonadota; class Gammaproteobacteria; order Lysobacterales; family Lysobacteraceae; genus Stenotrophomonas; species Stenotrophomonas sp. TWI377. The sequence goes on along the minus strand of NZ_JBDJNT010000002.1, from coordinate 38,438 downwards.
CAAGCTGCTGACCGACACCGTGCCGGCCGCCACCGCCAAGGCGCGTGGCGAGATCAGCGAAATGCAGAAGGTGATCGATGCGCAGAAGGGCGGTTTCAAGCTCGCTGCCTCCGATTGGGACTTCTACGCCGAACAGGTGCGCAAGGCGCAGTACGACCTGGACGAATCGCAGATCAAGCCGTACTTCGAGATGGACAACGTGCTGCAGAACGGCGTCTTCTACGCCGCCACGCAGCTGTACGGCATCACCTTCAAGCCGCGCACCGATATCCCCACCTACCACCCGGACATGAAGGTCTACGAAGTGTTCGACAAGGACGGCACCTCGCTGGCCCTGTTCTACACCGACTACTTCAAGCGTGACAGCAAGTCCGGTGGCGCCTGGATGGACGTGTTCGTCGAACAGGACGGCCTGACCGGTGCCAAGCCGGTGGTCTACAACGTGTGCAACTTCACCAAGCCCGCCGCTGGCCAGCCCGCGCTGCTGAGCTTCGATGACGTGACCACGATGTTCCATGAGTTCGGCCATGCGCTGCACGGCATGTTCTCGAAGGTGAAGTACCCGTCCATCGCCGGTACCAGCACCTCGCGCGATTTCGTCGAGTTCCCCTCGCAGTTCAACGAGCACTGGGCGCTGGACCCGAAGGTCTTCGCCAACTACGCCAAGAACTACAAGACCGGCGAGCCGATGCCGCAGGCGCTGGTCGACAAGATCCTCAAGGCCCGCACCTTCAACCAGGGCTATGCGACCACCGAGTATCTCTCGGCGGCCCTGCTCGACCTGGCCTGGCACACCCAGCCGGCCGACGCCAAGCTGCAGGACGTCGCCCCGTTTGAAGCGGCCGCGCTGAAGAAGTTCAAGGTCGACCTGCCGCAGGTGCCGCCGCGCTACCGCACCAGCTACTTCGATCACATCTGGGGTGGCGGGTATTCGTCCGGTTACTACGCCTACTTCTGGGCCGAGGTGCTGGACCATGATGCCTTCGAGTGGTTCAAGGAGAACGGCGGCCTGACCCCGGAGAACGGCCAGGTCTTCCGCGACAAGATCCTCTCGCGCGGCAACAGCGTGGAGCTGGCCGATCTGTACCGCGAGTTCCGCGGCAAGGATCCGTCGGTGGAGCCGCTGCTGGTCAATCGTGGCCTGAAATAATCGCGGCATCCCGGTAGGTACCGACCGTTGGTCGGTACGCCGGTGACTGGCCGATACGCCTGCCACCGGTACACGCTGAAACGAAAACGGCAGGGGAAACCCTGCCGTTTTTTTTGGTTGCGGCTCCGCTGGGGCGGGCGCTGGGCCCCTATGCCCTTTCCGGCGAATGTCCTCCGGCGTCGGCCTGCGGCCGCCGCCTCCCCCTTTATTTCGCCTCCAAGGGCATAGGGGCCCAGCACCCGCCCCACCGACTCCGCGCATCACGTCCCCACGTGCACGCCTTCGGCGATCTCACTGCACCCCAGGTGATCCAGCGCGATCTCCAGCGCGTGCATGTAACTCTGCGCGCAGTAGCCACGCGCCACGCCGATGCGCTGGCCCACATCCGCTGGCAGGCACGCTTCCGGTGCGCGCGCATCGTCGTCGTGCACTTCCACGTAGGCGTTGTGCAGATGCGGCAGCAGGCGCTGCAGGCGCGCGCTGTCCACCCAAGCACCCGGATCGAGCAGGGTGACTTCGCCACGGCTGTGATCGGCCACGCGCAGGGCGTCCAGCAACTCCTGCTCCGAGCCGCACGCGCGGATCGCCACCGAGGTGCCCGCATCGATCGCACGGTGCACCAGGGATTTGAGAACGAGCGGCGGCAGCGGCTGCGCGGTACGGATCAGCTGCCCGGCCGCTTCCGGCCCGCGGATGATGAAGATCGACATGGCTCAGCCCTCCACGGCGTGCAGGCGATGGGCGGCGATCGCCAGCGACAGGCGACACGCATCCTGGCGGCCGCTGCTGCACACCACCCGAGCGGCCGGGGCGTGCTGCGGATGCAGGTGCTCGTCCAGCGCGTCGTCGTCGTTGCTGGCCATCTCGATGTACGGCGCCGGCAGGTCCTCCAGCGCGGTGCGCAGCGCCTGGCCATAACGAGCCCACTGCGGTGCATCGACCGCTGCGGTGGCGATCAGGACCAGCGCCGGGCGGCTGCGCTGGGCACGCTGCAGACAGCGCACCAGGGCCGGCAGGGAGTCGCAGTCGCGGCAGGCCAGGCGGTGCCCGGCGACCCGCGCAGGCAGCGGCGACGCGTCCGGCACGGCGTTCGACGGTGTGTGCCGGATCAGCAGGATGGTCATGGAACGTCTCTTCGAAGCGCCCTTTGGCGCGGTGTCGCCACGATGCGGCCGCGCCCCGTAAAACCGCGATGCCGACCGGGCGGCCCCTGCGTAAACAGTGCGTAGCTTTTTCAGCGCGGGGCAGGGAACTTGCCCGCCGTCCATCCGGTCACAGCCACACACTTCCTGGAGCGCCCGTATGGACACCCCCGCCGCCGCTGCCCCCACCGACCATCGCCTGCTGCGCTGGCTGAAGAAGGAAGCCCTGCCGCTGCTGGTGATGCTCGGCCTGCTCGCCGCGGCGCGCGACACCTTGGCCAATCACTACCAGGTGCCCAGCGGCTCGATGCAGCACACGCTGATGCCGGGCGACCGGGTGGTGGTGGACATGCGTGCCTACGGCGTGCGCCTGCCGTTCACCTCGATGGAGCTGCTGCACACCGGCCAGCCGCAGCGGGGTGACGTGGCGGTGTTCGATTCACCGCAGGACGGCACCCGCCTGATCAAGCGCATCGCGGCGGTCGGCGGGGATCGGGTCGAGCTGCACGATGGTCACCTGAGCATCAATGGCCATCCGCTGGCCCAGGCCGGCGTCGGCGAGATCGAAGACTTCGGCCAGCATCTGGCGCAGCTGGATCTGGGCCAGGGCGGCGGGCCCGATATCACCGGGCTGACCGTCCCGGCGGGCGAGGTGCTGATGCTCGGCGACCACCGCGGCAACAGCGCCGACGGCCGCTTCTTCGGCCTGGTCCAGGCCAGCGCGCTGTATGGCAAGGCGTCGCACGTCTACTACCGCCGTGGGGAAGGCCTGACCTGGCAGGCGCTGTAATCCCGGCCACGATCTAAATCGATATCTGGATCGTCTCGATTCAGACCTATCAGGTTATGGATCGACCTGCAGGCGCTGCCTATCCTGAGCGCTGACTCCTCGCTCCGGCCCGTCCACGCGGGCCTTACCGGCATGAATGGCGACACCGCAGCGGTCCCCGATCGCAGCTCCCCGGCCACCGCAGCGGCGGACGGCGATCAGATCCAGCAGGGCACCCCGGCCTTCCGGCGCACGGCGGCCGCGCTGTTCCTGGCCGGCTTCTCCACCTTCGGGCTGCTCTACACGGTGCAGCCGCTGCTGCCCGAATTCAGTCGCCACTTCGGCGTCTCCGCAGCCAACAGTGCGCTGACCCTGTCGCTGACCACCGGTCTGCTGGCGGTCTCGATGCTGATCGCGGGATTGATCTCCGACCGCATCGGGCGCCGCAGCGTGATGGTCGCGGCGTTGCTGGCGTCCAGCGTGTTGTCTGTCGCCACCGCGATGGTGGATGACTGGACTACGCTGCTGGTGCTGCGCACGCTGCTCGGCATCGCGCTCAGTGGCGTACCGGCGGTGGGCATGACCTACCTCGCCGAAGAAATGGACAGCCGCGCGCTGGGCCTGGCGATGGGCCTGTACATCGGCGGCAACGCGATCGGTGGCATGAGCGGTCGTCTCATCGCGGGCATCGTCGCCGACCATTGGGGCTGGCGCTGGGGCATTGGCGTGGTCTCGTTGATCGCGCTGCTCAGTACCGTGCTGCTATGGATCCAGCTGCCGCCGTCACGCCACTTCCAGAGCCGTCGCGGGGGACTGCGCGAACTGCCGGCGCGCTGGCGCAGCCTGTTCGGCGATCCCGGTCTGCCGTGGCTGTTCGCGACCGCCTTCGTGCTGATGGGCGTGTTCGTCACCCTCTACAACTACCTCGGCTTCCACCTGCTGGCGCCGCCGTATGGCCTCAGCCAGACCGTGGTCGGTTTGATCTTCAGCGTGTATCTGGTCGGCACCTTCAGCTCGGCGTGGATGGGGCAGCAGGCCAACCGCCATGGCCGCAGCCGCGTGCTGGCGATCTGCTACGGATTGATCGCGCTGGGCATCGTGCTGCTGGCGATGCCGTGGCTGGGCTGCATGGCGGCCGGCATCGCGCTGGTGACGTTCGGCTTCTTCGGCGGCCACTCGGTGGCCAGCAGCTGGGTTGGCAGCCGCGCCGGTGCGATGCGCGCCGAAGCGTCCGCCCTGTATTTGTTCGCCTACTACCTGGGCTCCAGCGTGGCCGGCGTGCTTGGCGGTGTGTTCTACACGCATTGGGACTGGCTGGGCGTGTGCGGTTTCGTCGGCGTACTGACCGTGGCCGGTGGCGTGATCGCGTGGCGACTCGGCCAGCGCGTGCAACCGGCCGCCGCCGCGCTTGCGCTCAGCCGCTGACGCCCTGCAGGAGCCGGGTGAAGTGACCGATCAACGGCGACGCTGTGCCGCGGCGGCAAGCCACGTGCACTTCCGAACTGGCCGCTCGATCACTGAGTGCGACGAAGCGCGCGCCGTCCACCTGGATATGGCTGCACGAGGCGGGTAGCACCGTTACCCCCAACCCTGAGGCCGCGAGGCTGATCAGTGTCGAGGCTTCCCCGGCTTCCTGCACGATGCGCGGCGTGAAGCCGGCGCCCCGGCACAACGCGATGAAGTGATCGTGGATGCCCGCGCCGACCTCGCGCAGGAACCCGACGAACGGCTCATGCGCGAACAGCCGCAGCGCCACCGCCGCATCGGCCGGCAACTCACGTACCAGCGGATGCTGGTCGTGCACCACCAGCGCGAGCGGATCACTGAACAGTTTGCGTGACATCAGCGGCGCGGGCAGGGCACGTTTGCGGATCAACCCGACATCCAGTTCGCCGGCCATCAGCGCATCGATCTGCTGCAGGGTGTTCATCTCGCGCAGCTTCAACTGCACCTGCGGAAACTGCTGGCGGTAGGCGAAGATCGCGCTCGGAATCTGCGTGGACAGCGGGGTGGCCCGGGTCAGACCGATGCGCAGTTCGCCGGTTTCCCCGCGCTGCGCGCGCTGGGTCAGATCGATCGCGGTATCCACCCGCGCCAGCACCTCGCGCGCCTGTTCCTGCAGCACTCGACCGGCGTCGGTCAGTTCCACGCGGCGGTTCGCACGCAGGAACAACCGCGCGCCGAGCAGCGTTTCCAGCTGACGGATCTGCTGGCTGAGCGGTGGCTGCGACATCCCCAGCCGCTCGGCCGCGCGGCCGAAGTGCAGTGTCTCGGCGACGGCCAGGAAGTAGCGCAGGTGGCGGAGTTCGATGGACATGGGGCGTGCGTCAGCGCTCGGAATGACCACTTTCATCATAGCTGCGCGGACTGAACAAATCCGGCTGGATCAGCTCGATGAACGCCCGCGCCTGCGGTGACAGAAAACGTCCACGCCGCACGATCACCCCGTAACTGCGCTCCGGGAACCACGCACTCATCGAGCGCGTCACCAGCTTCTCGCGATCAGCATCGTGGAGGCAGAGCGCCGGCACGATCGAGATGCCCATGCCCATCGCCACGTACTGCTTGATCACTTCCCAGCCGCCCACCTCCAGCGCCACGGTGTAGGGCAGCCGATGCCGCTGGAACACCTGGTCCACCAGCCGGTAGGTGATCTGGCGCTTGGGCGGCAGCACCAGCGGGTACTGCGAGATCGCCTCCAGGCTCAGTTCGCCGTGCGCCAGCGGGTGCTCGGGCGGGGCGATCAGCACCTGCTCGAAGCGGTAGGCCGGGGCGTAGCTGAGGTCGGCCGGCACGTCGGTCATCGAGCCCACCGCCAGGTCCGCCGCATCGCTGCGCAGCAGATCGGTGCCGTCGGCGCTGATCGCGTTGTGCAGGGTCAGGCGGACATCCGGGTGGCGCTGGCGGAAGCGCTCCACGATGCGCGGCAGCAGGTACAGGATGGTCGAGCTGTTGGCCGCGATGTTGAGTTCTCCGGCGTCCAGCCCTTTGACCTTGTCACGGAAGCTGGCCTCGAGCCCGTCCAGGTTCTCCACCAGCGGCAGCGCCATCTCGTACAGCAGCTGGCCTTCGCGGCTGGGCACCAGGCGGCGGCCGCTGCGCTCGAACAGATTGACCCCGAGTTCGCGCTCCAGGGCCTGCAACTGCTGGCTGATGGCCGGCTGGCTGACGAACAAAGCCTCAGCTGCCCGTGAGACTGAGCCCAGGCGGACCGTCTGGCAGAACGCCCGCAGCGGCTTGAGCCGGTCGGATTTATAGGAAAACCGGGGGCTTAGCGTGCGCGGCGTGGTCATGGCGTCATGAGTATAAGCCCACCTTATGTAAGCCATTGCAATAACTGCTTTGTCAAATATCGGCGCGGCGGCGCACGGTGGAGCTCAACCGCACCGCAGGAGCCCGCCATGTCCGCCGTCGCTTACGCCACCGCCCAGCCCACCCCCGCCGATGCACCGGCCACCCCCGGCATTGCCCTGACCACCCAGCTGGCCGGCCAGTCCGCGCTGCTGCCAGCGGGGGTACTGGCGCTGCTGGTGTCGCTGCACCGGGCGGTGGAGCCGGAGCGTCAGCGCCGGCTGCAGGCACGGGTGGCCCGCCAGGCCTTCTTCGATGGCGGCGGCCTGCCGGACTTCCGTGCCGATACCGCCGAGATCCGTGCCAGCGACTGGCACGTCGCCCCGCTGCCGGAGGCGCTGCAGGACCGTCGGGTGGAGATCACCGGCCCGACCGACCCGAAGATGGTCATCAACGCGCTGAACTCCGGCGCCAAGGTGTTCATGGCCGACTTCGAGGATTCCACCGCCCCGGCCTGGCGCAACCTGCTGGCCGGCCAGCAGGCGCTGATCGGCGCGGTGCGGGGCGATCTGACCTACACCGGCCCGTCCGTCGATGGGAAGCCGGGCAAGCAGTACACGCTGCGGCCGTTCAACGAGCAGGCCGTGCTGATCGTCCGCCCGCGTGGCTGGCACCTGGATGAGAAGCACGTGCGCATCGATGGCCAGCCGATTGCCGGTGGCCTGTTCGATGCGGCGGTGTTCGCCTTCCACAACGCCCGTACGCTGATGTGCAGGCAGCGGGGGCCGTACTTCTACCTGCCCAAGCTGCAGAGCATGGAAGAGGCGGCACTGTGGGAGACCGCGCTGTCGCACATCGAGGGCATGCTCGGCCTGCCGCATGGGCAGATCAAGGTCACCGTGCTGATCGAAACGCTGCCGGCGGTGTTCGAGATGGATGAGATCCTGCATGCGCTGCGCGATCGCATCGTCGGCCTGAACTGTGGCCGCTGGGATTACATCTTTTCCTACATCAAGACCTTCCGCCGGCACGCCGAAAAGGTGCTGCCCGAGCGCGGCCAGGTGACGATGACCCAGCCGTTCCTGAAGGCGTATTCGGAGCTGCTGATCCGCACCTGCCATCGCCGTGGCGCGCATGCGATGGGTGGCATGGCCGCGCAGATTCCGATCAACCATGACGCGGCCGCCAACGAGCAGGCGATGGCGCGGGTGCGGGCGGACAAGCTGCGCGAAGTCACCGCCGGCCATGACGGCACCTGGGTCGCGCACCCCGCGCTGATCCCGGTCGCGCAGGCGATCTTCGACGAACACATGCCCGGACCGAACCAGCACCGCGTGCTGCGCAACGATGTGCAGGTGGGCCGCGATGATCTGATCGCCGCGCCCACCGGCACCATCACCCGCGCCGGTTTCGAGGGCAACGTCGAGGTCTGTGTGCGCTACCTGGCCGCCTGGCTGGACGGCAACGGCTGCGTGCCGATCCACCACCTGATGGAAGACGCGGCCACCGCCGAGATCAGCCGCAGCCAGCTGTGGCAGTGGCTGCATACCGCCGGCCAGCACCTGGACGACGGCACCGCCATCGACCTGGCCCTGCTCGACGCCACCCTGGCCCAGCTGCCGGCGCGGCTGGGCGATACCGCCGCGCTGCCCGGCAGCGCCCGCATCCCCGAGTCCATCGCGCTGCTGGCCGACCTCAGCCGCCGCGAAGCGCTCACCGACTTCCTGACTCTGCCCGCCTACGACCGCCTCGACTGACCACCCGCCATCCACCTGCTGTTACCGCATCCGTTCCCTTTGGAGATTCGACATGAGCACCCTGCAGACCGCCGAACAGATCCAGCACGCTTGGAACACCGACCCGCGCTGGGCCGGGATCACCCGCAACTACACGGCCGCCGACGTGGTGCGCCTGCGTGGCACCGTGCACGTGGAGCACTCGCTGGCGCGGCTGGGCGCGGAGAAGCTGTGGACGTACCTGCAGGAAAAGGACTTCGTCAACGCGCTGGGCGCGCTGACCGGCAACCAGGCCATGCAGCAGGTCAAGGCCGGCCTGAACGCGATCTACCTGTCCGGCTGGCAGGTCGCCGCCGATGCCAACCTGGCCGGCCAGATGTACCCGGACCAGTCGCTCTACCCGGCCGATTCGGTGCCGGCGGTGGTCAAGCGCATCAACAACACCCTGCTGCGTGCTGATCAGCTGCACCATGCCGAAGGCAAGGATGACATCGACTTCCTGCAGCCGATCGTGGCCGATGCCGAAGCCGGGTTCGGCGGCGTGCTGAACGCCTTCGAACTGATGAAGGCGATGATCGAGGCCGGCGCGGCGGGCGTGCACTTCGAAGACCAGCTGGCCTCGGTCAAGAAGTGCGGGCACATGGGCGGCAAGGTGCTGGTGCCGACCCGCGAGGCCATCGAGAAGCTCAACGCCGCGCGCCTGGCCGCCGACGTGATGGGCGTGCCGACCCTGCTGGTGGCCCGTACCGATGCCGAAGCCGCCGACCTGCTGACCAGCGATGTCGATGGCAACGACCAGCCGTTCACCACCGGCGAACGCACCGTGGAAGGCTTCTACAAGACCCGCAACGGCCTGGACCAGGCGATCAGCCGCGGCCTCGCCTACGCCCCCTATGCCGACCTGATCTGGTGCGAGACCGGCAAGCCGGACCTGGCGTTCGCCCGCCAGTTCGCCGAGGCCATCCATGCCAAGTTCCCGGGCAAGCTGCTGGCCTACAACTGCTCGCCCAGCTTCAACTGGAAGAAGAACCTGGACGACGCCACCATCGCGACCTTCCAGAAGGAGATCGCCAAATACGGCTACAAGTTCCAGTTCATCACTCTGGCCGGCTTCCACGCCCTGAACTACTCGATGTTCAACCTGGCCCACGGCTACGCCCGCCGCCAGATGAGCGCCTTCGTGGAGTTGCAGGAGGCCGAGTTCGCCGCCGCCGACCGCGGCTTCACGGCGGTCAAGCACCAGCGCGAGGTCGGCACCGGCTACTTCGACGCGGTGACCCAGGCGATCCAGCAGGGCCAGTCCTCGACCACCGCCCTGAGCGGGTCCACCGAGGAAGAGCAGTTCAACGCCGAACGGGCGGCCTGATCCAGGAAGGGCGGCCAAGGAAGGCCCACAGGGCGGCCGGTCGGGGATCGGCCGCCCTGCGTCGTCTCGGGACCCGCCTCTTCACATCGTCACACGCGGTAGAACACGCGTGTTTTCACGATCTTGGGGGGTAAAAGTCGGAAATGGGATAGGGCGCACAGTTTTGAGGAGTGCTATCCTCCATCGCTCACCAGGGGGACGCTGAAAAGCGGGTGTTCGGAAATGACCGGCAAGGGTGCGGCGGCGATCATGTGCGAACAGGAACCAGACATCGACCGCAAGGCGATGGCTGAGATCGTGCACGCCATCCTGAGCAACGGCGAGTCCGCATTGTTCTCCGAATTCGGCCGGCAACGCAAGCTGCCCTCAGGCACCCATCTGTTCCATCGCGGCCACGCCGGCAACACGATGTACGTGATCGTCAGCGGCTGCATCGAACTGGACTTCGGCGAAGACCTCGTCGTGAAGTCACTCGGTCCCAATGAGTTCTTCGGCGAGCTGGGCCTGCTGATCGGCGACCACCAGCGCACGGCCGGCGCGCGTGCGGTCGAGGACAGCATCGTGCTGGAACTGGACCACGACGATTTCCAGCGTCTGGTCGACCGCGACCCTGGTCTGCTGGCCTACTTCCTGCGCCGCACGATCATGCGGGTGGTGAGCAACGAGCAGGTGTTGATCCGCCAGCTGCGCCGCCGCAACCACGATCTCGAAACCGCGCTGGACAACCTCTACGTCACCACTCACCAGCTCACCCACACCCGCGAGCTGGTGCGCACCGACGAGCTGACCGGCCTGCACAACCGGCGTGGCCTCGCGCTCTACCTTCAGGACTGCCGTGCGCAGGAAAACAGCGCGCCGCAGGGCCTGCTGCTGATCGACTGCGACCAGTTCAAGCAGGTCAACGATGTGCACGGCCACCAGGCCGGCGACCGCGTGCTGCAGAGCGTGGCCAACATCCTGCGCTCGGTGGCCACCGAGCCGGACGTGGCCTGCCGGCTGGGCGGCGACGAATTCTGCCTGCTGCTGCGCAGCGCCGACCAGGACAGCCTGCAGCACGCCGCCGAGTTCATTCTCAGCGCGGTGCATGGCCTGATCGGCCGTGCGCATGGCGTGCCGCATGTGTGCCCGGTCAGCATCGGGGTCTGTCTGATCGACCCGCAGACCGACTGGAGCGAGTGGTACGCCCGCGCCGACAATGCGCTGTACCAGGCCAAACGGCTGGGCGGCAACCGATTGCACTGGTCGCGATCAGCGACCGCCACACCCTGATCGGGAGATCGGCATGAACGGCGACAACGGAACGTCGACCCAGGCCCCGCAGATGCGGGCGCTGCTGTTCACCGATCTGTGCGACTCGTTGATCCTGGTGGAGCGGATTGGCGATGCGGCGGCGGCCGAGCTGTTCCAGGCGCATGACCGGCTGGTGCTGGTGTTGCAGCAACAGTGGAATGGTCGCCTGATCGATCGTTCCGATGGCCTGCTGCTGTTGTTCGAGCGCGCCATCGATGGTCTCGGCTTTGCGCTGGATTACCAGCGCGGCCTGCAGGAGATCGGCAAGCAACGCAACATCGTGCTGCGCGCACGCGCGGGCCTGCACGTCGGCGAAGTGCTGACCTGGGAAAACAGCCCCGAGGCGATCAAGGTTGGGGCCAAATCGCTGGAGGTCGAGGGCCTGGCCAAGCCGATGGCCGCGCGCCTGATGGCCCTTGCCCGGCCCGGGCAGATCCTGCTCTCGGCCGTGGCCGAATCGCTGACCCATCGCGCGGTGGGCGAGCTGGGGGAGCGTGGCGAGCGACTGGTGTGGAAATCGCACGGCGGCTGGCGGTTCAAGGGCATGCCCGGTCGCCAGGACATCCATGAAGTGGGCGAACCGGAGTTTGCGCCGCTGCGTGCCCCACGCGGCAGCCCCAAGGCCCGCCGTGCCGTGCCGCTGTGGCGCCGGCCGATGACACTGCTGGCCGAGGTGGCGCTGGTGGCAGGCATGGTCTTCGGTACCTGGGCCTTTCTACGCCCGACGCCGGCCATTGCCTTCGGCGAACGGGATTGGGTGGTACTGGGCAACCTCCATAACCTGACCGGCAATGCACTGCTGGACGACAGTCTTCAACAGGCGTTCCGCATTTCTCTGGAGCAGTCGCGTTACGTCAATGTGCTCAGCGACATGAAGGTGCAGGAAACGCTGGAGCGGATGCGTCGCGAAGGTGGAGCGCTGGACCGCGACGCGGCGATCGAGGTCGCGCTGCGTGAGGGTGCCAGAGCCGTGATCGTACCCACCGTGGCCGAAGTGCATGGGCGGCTGCGTGTTTCACTGGAACTGATCGATCCCAACACCGGCAATACGGCGTGGTCCGACCATGCCGATGGCCGCGGCATGGAATCCCTGCTGGGATCCACCGATGACGTCGTGGCTCAGATGCGCGTGGAGCTCGGCGAGGCCATGCATGACATCTCGCGGGACTCGATGCCGCTGCCCAAGGTGGCGACGGCCAGCCTGGATGCGCTGCATGCCTACGCGATGGGCGTCAAAGCATACGGCGATGGACGCTATGACGACGCGCAGCGGTTTTTCGGGCAGGCGGTGCGTTTCGATCCGGACTTCGCGTTCGCCTACCTGGCACAGCTGCGCATCCAGTGGGGCCGGGGCAATCCTGAAGGGGCCCGGCAATCGCTGGCCGCGGCAAAACGCGCTGCCGGTCGCTTGTCAGGGCGGGATCGGCTGTACATGGACGCCTGGGATGCCGATCTCAACGGCGCCGGAACACTCGCCACGGCCGAAAAGTGGAAGCTCTTGGGCGATCTCTATCCCGATTACCACGGCGCCCATGCCAACTACGCCTGGTCCATGCTGAGCGTGGGGCGGTATAGCGAGTCCGAGCAGGCTGCACGCAAGGCCGCTGTCGCACAGAACCCGTTGCAGGCCATGGCGTTGCAGGCGCTCGGTCGCGCCGAGCTGGCGCAGAATCACGCCGATGCGGCACTGCGCAGCTATCGTCAATCCGCACGGATCGGTCAATGGTCAGTGAACCGCCACATGGTCGCCGCGCTCGCCGCTCATGGCGACCTGGTGGGCGCCCAGCGCATGCTTGCCGCCGCTCGGGAGGATGATCTTGCCATGCACCTGGAGGGCACCGCCGTCGCGTTGGACGCAGGCGAGCCGGCGGCGGCACTGCGGGCCAATGCAGGTGCGCTGCGCCACTGTGGTGACAATGCGCGGATCTGCGGAATGTTCCAGGCGCAGTCGCTTTCGCTGGCCAGCATTGCCGTGCGAAAGGCCGGCGCACACGAATATGAGCAGCTTATCGCCACCATGATCGCGCAGGCGGCCGATCCTGCGGCAGGCGAGCGGGGAGAGTGGCTGTACATGGCCGCTGCCTCGGCCTATCTCGCGCAACGCGCCGAGCTCTATGACGTGGCACGTCGCCAGTTGCCGCATCTGCAGCGACTTGCCAAGGCACTGGATGACCCGCGTGGAACGCAGATGGTGGCGGTGCTGGTGGCCAACCAGGATCGCGTGGATGGCCGGGCTGCGCAATCGGTGCAGCGCTTGCGCGCGCTCATCGACGGCAGCGAGTTGTTCCAGGTCCACGTCGCCCTGCAGGACAGCCTGGTGGCCGCCGGGGACCAGGTGGCTGCCGCCGCCGAGCAACGCTGGCTGGCGACACAACGCGGCAGGGCCTACGCGGAGAACGCCGGTTCCTATCTCCTGCAGGCGCTGAATGTCCATGACAGCCGGGCCGCACAACGACGTCTGGACGCGACGTCGTTGCAGTAACCGCCAGACCTCAGGGCTGCGGCTTGCGCTGCAGTTGTGAGTCGATGTCACCGCTGACGAAACAGTGCGGAAAGCTGAAGGAGCTGGTGGCGGTCAGGTGGGCGAGCAGGCGCGTGCGAGCGGCCAGGAATTCTTCCTTGCTGGCCAGCGGACCGCCTGATTCGCAGTCGCACGATGCCGCGCCCGCCTCGGCGCTGATGGTCGCCAGCGCGGCGGCGGGATCGGCCTGGAACAGGGTACGGAACGTATCGTCGCTGCTGAGCAGATCCAGCAGCTGTACGGCATCGTTGGAGGAAAGCGGCGGAGAAGTGCTGGTCATGTGGGATGTCTCGGAGATAGCGGAGGGAAGGAGGGGGCGTACGCGCAGGCCGGGGTGTGACGTTACAGCCGCGATCGATAGCGGCCGGCGCGTGAAGCGCTTGAGTCGCCCGATGATCATCGGCCTTCATCTTTGGCGATCCCGGCCGACACACTGGAACACGCGATGCTTCCCTTTCTGGCTGCCCATGCACGATACCCTCCACCTGCGCCGATGCCGCACCCTCTACCTCGAGCCCCGACAGCAGACCTCCTTCGATCTGCGCGCGCTGGTATCCGGTGGTACGGGCATGACTCTGCGCAGTGTCTGGACGGCGCTGGCACCGCACCTGCCGGCGCCGGTCGAGCTCAATGAGTCACAGGTGCTGCTGCTGGGACGTCTCGACCCGGAGCGATGGGAGCCACGGCCCGCCGGGGGAGATGACAGCGATCTGCGCTACCTGCTGGCGCACGGGCTGGTCCAGGCACAGGGCGCAGATCGCGACGCGTTGGCTGAACGTGAAGCGCAGCTGCGGCAGGTGCCGTGGTGGGGACCGGCCGCCATGCTCCATTGGCAGGGCCGCTGGCAGGGCCAGGACAGCGTGAAAGCCCTGGAATCGGCGGGACTGCACACCGCGGCGGGGCTGCGTGCACACCTTGGGCCGCCACCGCCCGCGTTGGCTCCCCACGCAGGAGAACCTCGTCGCCTGCCACGCCAGCCCGAGGAGGCGTTCGACCGCAGCCTGCGCGAGCGCAGCACCTGCCGCAACTTCGATACGGCGCAGCCACTGCCGCTGGCCGAGCTGTCACGACTGCTGCAGCGCACCCTGGCTGAAACTGGACGGCAGGTGGTCGAAGAAGACGCGGTGTTTCTCAAAAAGAACGTACCGTCCGCCGGGGGCCTGCATCCCACCGAAGCGTATCTGCTGGTGCAGCATGTCGAGGGTCTCCAGGCGGGTCTGTATCACTACGATCCTGCCTCGCACGGCGTGTCCGCCCTGCCTTCCGATGCGCGGTCCATGGCAGAGCTGGCGGCGTTGTTCACCGCAGGCCAACACTGGTTTGCCGATGCGCCGGTGCTGATCGTGCTGGCCCCCCGGTTCGCGCGCACCTACTGGAAGTACCGCCACCATCCCAAGGCCTACCGCGCGGTGATCCTGGATGTTGGCCACATCTCGCAGCTGCTGCTGACCTGCGCGACCGAACAGGGCCTGGGGGCCTTTGTTACGGCCGCGATCAACGAACAGGATATCGAGCAGGTGCTCGGCATGGATCCCATGCAGCTCAGCCCGCTCGCCGTGTGTGGCGTAGGCTGGCGCGCACAGCAGATGTCGACCTCTGAGTTCGACCCCGGCGGCCAGGTGTGGACGCCGGTACTCACTGCCGAGCCGCCAACCGGGTGACTCACCCCGCCTCGAAATCCACCAGCACCGCCCCATCGCCCACCTGGTCTCCGGCTTTCACCCGGTAGCCCTGCACGGTGCCATCGGCGGGTGCCTGCAGCGTGTGCTCCATCTTCATCGCTTCCAGCACCAGCAGCGGCGCGCCGCGTTTGACCGCCGTGCCCGGTGACACGAGTGTGGCGACGATACGGCCCGGCATCGGCGCGACCAGGCTGCCAGCATCGGCAACGGACTGGTCCGCTTCGCTGACCGGATCATGCAGGGTGAAGCGCTGCACGCCTTCGCTGCCGAACAGGTACAGCTCGTTGCCGTCGCGGATGACGGTGGCGCGGTGCAGCTGCACGCCGATCTGTACGCGAAGTGCATCACCGTCCAAACCACCGCTGCCCGCGAGCGCGTTGCCGTCCATGTGGACGGTCCACTGTTCGCCCGCGCCCGCGCCCTGCACGGTGACGCTGCGCTGCGCGCCCCGGTGCTCCAGCGTCAGCGCGCGTGCAGCGGCCGCGCCGAGGCGCCAGCCGTCCTGGGCCTGCCACGGCGAGTGCGGGTCACGCGCATCACGGCGGGCGGCTTCGCTGGTGGCCACGCCGGCAATCGCGGCCAGCGCCAACAGCGCCGGATCACTGTCGCCGTCGTTGGGGGCCAGGGCGGCCTGCTCGCGCTCGATCAGCGCGGTGTCCAGCTTGGCCTGGGTGAACGAATCGGTCATCACCAGCCGGCGCAGGAAGGCGGCATTGGTGGTCACGCCGACCACTTCGCACTCGGCCAGGGCCTGCTGCATGCGGCGCAGCGCGGCGTCGCGGTCGACATCCCAGACGATCAGCTTGGCGATCATCGGGTCGTAGAACGGGGTGATCGCATCGCCCTGCTCGACACCGGCGTCCACGCGCACGTGCGCGGTGTTGGCCGGCAGGCGCAGGTGGCGCAGGGTGCCGGTGGAGGGCAGGAAACCGCGGTCGGCATCTTCGGCGTACAGGCGGGCTTCCAGTGCATGCCCGCGGATCTGCAGCTGATCCTGCTGCAGCGGCAGTGGCTCACCGCTGGCCACGCGCAGCTGCCATTCCACCAGGTCGGTGCCGGTGATGCACTCGGTGACCGGGTGTTCCACCTGCAGGCGGGTGTTCATTTCCATGAAGTAGAAATCGCCATCGGGGCCGGCGATGAACTCCACCGTGCCCGCGCCGACGTAGTTGACCGCGCGCGCGGCATCGACGGCGGCCTTGCCCATCGCGGCGCGGCGCTCGGGCGTCATGCCGGGCGCAGGCGCTTCTTCGAGCACCTTCTGATGGCGGCGCTGCACCGAGCAGTCGCGCTCGAACAGGTACACCACGTTGCCGTGGCTGTCGCCGAACACCTGGATCTCGATGTGGCGCGGACGCTCGACATACTTTTCGACCAGCACGTGTGCGTTGCCGAAGGCGGACTGCGCTTCACGCTGGCAGCTGGCCAACGCCTCGGTGAAGGTGGCGCTGTCATCCACGCGGCGCATGCCCTTGCCACCGCCGCCGGCGCTGGCCTTGATCAACACCGGGTAGCCGATGCTGTCGGCCTGCTTGCGCAGGAACTCGGGGATCTGCTCGTCGCCGTGGTAGCCCGGGGTCAGCGGCACGCCGGCCTGCTGCATCAGCGCCTTGGCCGCGCTCTTGTCGCCCATCGCGCGGATCGCCGCCGCAGAGGGGCCGATGAACACGATGCCCGCCTCGGCGCAGGCCTGCGCGAAGCCGGCGTTCTCCGAGAGGAAGCCGTAGCCAGGATGGATCGCCTGCGCGCCGGTGCGGCGGGCGGCGGCCAGGATGGCGTCGCCGCGCAGGTAGCTCTCGCGCGCCGGCGCCGGGCCGATCGCGATGGCCTCGTCGGCCAGGCGCACGTGGCGCGCGTTGCGGTCGGCGTCGGAGTACACCGCCACGGTGGCGATGCCCAGGCGCTGGCAGGTAGCGATGACGCGGCAGGCGATTTCGCCACGGTTGGCGATCAGGATCTTGGTGAACATGGTGGTCTCGTTGCGCGGGCCAGGGGCGGCGGTGCCAGGCGGCACCGCCCGTGCATTACATGCGGAACACGCCGAAGTCGGTCTTCTTCGCCGGGGCGTTGAGGCTGGCTGACAGCGCCAGGCCCAGCACACGACGGGTGTCGGCCGGATCGATCACGCCGTCATCCCAGAGGCGGGCGCTGGCGTAGTACGGGTGGCCCTGCGATTCGAACTGCGCGCGGATCGGCGACTTGAAGCCGTCTTCTTCCTCGGCCGACCACTGCCCGCCCTTGGCTTCGATGCCGTCGCGCTTGACCGTGGCCAGCACGCTGGCGGCCTGCTCGCCGCCCATCACGCCGATGCGCGCGTTCGGCCACATCCACAGGAAGTTGGGCGAGTAGGCGCGGCCGCACATGCCGTAGTTGCCGGCACCGAACGAGCCGCCGATCACCACGGTGAACTTGGGCACCTTGGCGCAGGCCACGGCCATGACCAGCTTGGCCCCGTCCTTGGCGATGCCGCCGTGCTCGTACTTGCGGCCGACCATGAAGCCGGTGATGTTCTGCAGGAACACCAGCGGAATGCCGCGCTGGGTACACAGTTCGATGAAGTGCGCGCCCTTCAGCGCGGACTCGGAGAACAGGATGCCGTTGTTGGCGATGATGCCCACCGGGTAGCCATGCAGGTGCGCGAAGCCGGTGACCAGGGTGTTGCCGTAGCGCGGCTTGAACTCATCAAAGCGCGAATCGTCGACCAGGCGCAGGATCACTTCGCGCACGTCGTACGGCTTGCGCGTGTCGGCCGGGATCACGCCGTACAGCTCGTGGGCCGGATGCCGCGGTTCCACCGGGGCCTGCACCGCCAGCGCCGGCTCGGGCTTGCGCCAGTTGAGCTGGGCGATGATCGCGCGGACCCGGGCCAGCGCCTGCAGGTCGTTGTCGGCCATGTGGTCGGCAACGCCGGAGATGCGCGTATGCACATCGGCACCGCCCAGTTCTTCGGCGGTGACCACTTCACCGGTGGCCGCTTTCACCAGCGGTGGGCCGCCGAGGAAGATGGTGCCCTGCTCACGCACGATCACCGTTTCATCGCTCATCGCCGGCACGTAGGCGCCACCGGCGGTGCAGCTGCCCATCACGCAGGCGATCTGCGGAATGCCCTGCGCGGACAGGTTGGCCTGGTTGTAGAAGATGCGGCCGAAATGGTCGCGGTCCGGGAACACCTCGTCCTGCAGCGGCAGGAACGCACCGCCGGAATCCACCAGGTAGATGCAGGGCAGGCGGTTCTGCTCGGCCACTTCCTGCGCGCGCAGGTGCTTCTTGACCGTCATCGGGTAGTAGGTGCCACCCTTGACCGTGGCATCGTTGGCCACGATCACGCACTCCACGCCCGAGACCCGGCCGATACCGGCGACAACGCCGGCGCTGGGGATCGGGTCGCCATACATGCCGTGCGCGGCCAGCGGGGCGATTTCCAGGAAGGCGCTGCCCGGGTCGAGCAGGGCATCGATGCGGTCACGCACCAGCAGCTTGCCGCGTGCGGTGTGCTTGGCGCGTGCCGCTTCGCTGCCGCCCAGCGCGGTCTGCGCCAGGGTGGCGCGCAGGTCGTCGACCACCGCCTGCAGCGCGGCGCGGTTGGCCTCGAAGGTGTCGCTGCCCGGTTGCAGCTGGGTGCTCAATACGGTCATGGCAGGGCCCTTACTTGGTGCGCTGGAACAGTTCGCGGCCGATCAGCATGCGGCGGATCTCCGAGGTGCCGGCGCCGATTTCATACAGCTTGGCATCGCGCCACAACCGCCCGGTCGGGTACTCGTTGATGTAGCCGTTGCCGCCCAGGATCTGGATCGCCTGGCCGGTCAGCCAAGTGGCCTTCTCGGCCGAATACAGGATCGCGCCGGCCGCGTCCTGGCGCGTGGTGCGGCCCTGGTCGCAGGCGCGTGCCACCGCGTAGACATAGGCGCGGCAGGCATTGAGGCCCACGTACATGTCGGCCAGCTTGGCCTGGATCAGCTGGAAGGTACCGATCGCCTCGCCGAACTGCTTGCGCTCGTGCACGTACGGCATCACCACATCCATCGCGGCGGCCATCAGGCCGAGCGGGCCACCGGACAGCACCACGCGCTCATAGTCCAGACCGGACATCAGCACCTTGACGCCACCGCCGACCACGCCAAGCACGTTGGCTTCGGGTACTTCGCAATCCTGGAAGACCAGCTCGCAGGTGTTGGAGCCGCGCATGCCGAGCTTGTCCAGCTTCTGCGCCGTGGAGAAGCCCTTCATGCCCTTTTCGATCAGGAACGCGGTGATGCCCTTGGCGCCGCCATCCGGATCGGTCTTGGCATAGACCACCAGCACATCGGCATCCGGGCCGTTGGTGATCCACATCTTGTTGCCGTTGAGCACGTAGTGATCGCCGCGCTTGTCCGCCCGCAGCTTCATCGAGACCACGTCCGAGCCGGCGCCCGGTTCGCTCATGGCCAGCGCGCCGACCAGCTCGCCGCTGCACAGGCCGGGCAGGTAGCGCTTTTTCTGATCTTCGTTGCCGTTCTTGCGCAGCTGGTTCACGCACAGGTTCGAGTGCGCACCGTAGGACAGCGCGATGGCACCGGAGGCGCGCGAGATCTCTTCCATCGCCACCACATGCGCGAGGTAGCCCATGCCGCTGCCGCCGTATTCCTCTTCCACGGTCAGGCCGAGCAGGCCCTGTTCGCCGAGCTTGCGCCACAGCGCATTGGGGAACAGATTCTCTTCGTCGGCCTGGGCCGCCAGCGGGGCGATTTCAGCGGAGGCAAAATGGGCCACGCTCTGGCGCAGCAGGTCGATCTCTTCGCCGAGATCGAAGTTCATGGTCGGGACGTGCATGGGCGACTCCGCAACAACAAGGGATGGGACGCGCCGGGAGGGATGGACGGGCTGACAGGGCCGTCCCGCGGGCGATGTACCCCCAGCGTAGCCGGGTTCGACAAAGAAGTGAACACAAATTCAAAAATTGAACATAGAATCAACAAATGGCCTATAAACGCTCCGCCCTGATGGAAGAACGCCTTGCCGGCGCCCGTGAACGCATCCTGCTGGCGACCCGTGTGCTGGTGGCGGCCGGCGGCTACCGCAACGCCCCGGTGACCGCCGTGGCGGCCGAAGCCGGGGTCTCCACCGGCCTGATCTACCGGCACTTCCCCTCCAAGGCCGAACTGTTCGTGGAGGTGCTCACCGCCGCCGTCGAGCACGAGCTGCGCATCTTCGAGGCGATCGCGGCCGAGCCGCTGCCCGCGCCGGAGCGCCTGCGCCGGGCGATCACCGCCTTCGTGCGCCGCGCGCTGGCCGGGCCCGGGCTGGCCTATGCCTTCATCGCCGA
Source organism: Stenotrophomonas sp. TWI377 (assembly GCF_039674525.1). Taxonomy (NCBI): domain Bacteria; kingdom Pseudomonadati; phylum Pseudomonadota; class Gammaproteobacteria; order Lysobacterales; family Lysobacteraceae; genus Stenotrophomonas; species Stenotrophomonas sp. TWI377. The sequence continues at coordinate 18,189 of NZ_JBDJNT010000002.1, read as the reverse complement.
GCCGGTCGATCCGGAAGTGGAAGCCGAGCGCATCCGCTGCCGCCGTCTGTTCGGCGATGTGTTCCGGCGCATCGTCGCTGATGGCGTGGAGGCAGGCACCTTCCCGCCGCAGGACACCCATGTCGCAGCGGCCTGCATCGTCGGCGCGTTCACCGAGGCGCTGGTCGGCCCGACCGCACTGAGCCGCGACGCGCACGGCGACGAAGATGCGCTGGTCGAGTCGATCTGTGTTTTCTGCCTGCGTGCCGCGGGCGCCTGAGCTGCGCCGATGCTGCATTGCGACACCCGGCGGTCGCTTGCGCAGCGCCGCCGACGCTGGTCATACTCGGCCGACAAGCCGTGGTCCAACGACTACCAGCCAGGGGTATAGAGAGTGCGGAATTACGACCTCGAGTTCCTGAAACGCTTTTCCATGGTCATCGCGCTGCTGATGGCCATCACACTCGGCCTCATCATCTTTGCGGCCTACCTGCATACCAGCATTCCCCCTGAAGTCTCGCCGATGGCGGCCAAACGTACCGAGCAGCGCATCGCGCCGGCCGGTGCGGTGTACGCCGGCAGCACCGGTGCCGCCGCGCAGGCCGCCGCCCATGCCGCCGCGCTGGTCAAAGCCGCCTCGCAGGTCGCCTACGGTGGCACCACCGACGGCAAGGTGATCTACGACAACCTCTGCACCGCCTGCCATACCAATGGCGTCGGCAAGGCGCCGACGCTGGATCACGGGCATTGGGATGCGCGCATCGCCCAGGGCAAGGACACGCTCTACAAGCACGCAGTGGAGGGCTATACGGGCCCGGACGGTGGCATCATGCCGCCCAAGGGCGGTAATCCGGCGCTGACCGAGGAGCAGATCCATGCCACGGTCGATTGGATGCTCGCCAACCTGAAATGACGGCTTTGCCGGATCAGGCCACCGACGCCGCCGAAGGGCGGCGTTTCACTTTATGTGGTTAGCCTTGTCGCACTTCCCTGGAGTCCCGCTTCCGATGCGCCGTACCCCCCTCGTGTTCGCTCTCGCGCTGGCGTTGTCCGGCGCGGTCCATGCCGCCCAGCCGCAGCCCGCCACCTCGCCGCAGGTGCGTCCGGCGCCGACCACGTCGGCCACGGTCACCCTGACCGCGCCGCCCACCGACTGGCGCACGCTGGATGGCCAGCAGGTCCGCATCGCCGCGCCGCTGACCCTGGCCGGCACCGATGGCCTGTCGCGCTTCGGTGAGTTGACCGTGGCCTTCGGTGGTCGCCTGTGGCAGCCGAGCGAAGTGGCCGCACCCGGCACCGCCGGGCATGCCCAGGTGGTGGCCGACAACCTGCATCGCCGGCTGGTGCTGGACGATGGCAGCGACGCCCGCGATCCCGGCCCGGTGGCCTACCTGCCGGCGGCCGCGAACCTGCGCACCGGCATGGTCCTGCGCAATATCGAAGGCATCGTCCGCGTCGATCCCAAGGGCAACACCCGCCTGCAGGTGACCCGCCCGCTGAACCTGCCGGCGCTGGAGCGCCCGGCCGTACCGGTGGTGGCCGGGGCTCTGCATGTGGCGGCGTTCAACCTGGAGAACTTCTTCAATGGCGACGGCCAGGGCGGCGGTTTCCCGACCCTGCGTGGCGCCCGTACCCTGGCCGAACACCAGGCGCAGAAGACCAAGCTGGTCGCCACCATCAACGCGCTCGGCGCCGATGTCGCCGCGCTGATGGAACTGGAGAACGATGGCTACGGACCGCAGTCGGCGATCGCCCAGCTGGTTGATGCGCTCAATGCGGACCGGGGCCAAGGTGCCGACTGGCGTTTCATCGATGCCCGGCAGGGCCCGGGTGACAACCCGATCCGGGTCGGCATCATCTATCGCGCCTCGCGCGTGACCCCGGACGGCGCCCCCGCCGTGCTGGAGAAGGAGCCCTTCGGCGAGCGCAGCCGCGTGCCGCTGGCGCAGGCCTTCCGTGCGGGCAAGGGCGCGCCGTTCGTGGTCGTGGCCAATCACTTCAAATCCAAGGGCTGCTCCGAAGCGACCGGCGCCGATGCCGATCAGAAGGACGGCCAGGCCTGCTGGAATGCCACCCGGGTCGCCTCGGCCACGCTGCTGGACCAGTGGCTGGCGACCGATCCCACCGCTGCGGGCACCCGCGATGCAGTGCTGCTGGGTGACTTCAACGCCTACGCGATGGAAGACCCGATCCGCACCCTGCACGCGGCCGGCTGGCGGGATGCGTTCGCGGTGGCGAAGGTCGAACGGCCTTACAGCTATGTCTACAACGGGATGACCGGCCGGTTGGACCATGCGCTGTTGAGCCCGGGCATGGCCAAACGCCTGCGCGCGGCCGCGGAGTGGCACATCAATGCCGATGAGGCCGACGATGTCGGCTACCGCGACCGCAACGAAGCGGGCCCGTGGCGCAGCTCGGACCATGATCCGCTGCTGCTGGGGTTTGATCGCTGATACCGCACGGGTGCGCCGGCACGCCCGGCCACCGTCGCGTTGCCCGGGTAGTGCCGGCCGCTGGCCGGCACCGCATCAACCAGTTACCACGTGCCCCACGCGATCAACCCGATCGCCACCACGGCCAACCCCAGGCCCACCCGGTTCCACACACTGGTGCGCTCGCCGAAACCGACGATGCCCACCAGCGCGCCCAGCACCACCACGCCGATGTTCATGCCGGCGAACACCACCGCCGGGCTGTCCGGCAGATGCTGGTGGGCGCGCACGTAGAACAGGATGTTGCCGAAGTTGAGCAGCCCGAGCAGGGCGCCGCCGACCCCGTTGCGCCACTGCAGGCGGGCGATGCCGCGCAGGTGACGCCATAGCTGCAACGCCAGCATCAGCACGAAGGCCAGGCTGAAACTGGCCAGCAGCGCGGCCATCGAGGGCGTGCCCGACAACGCCACCTTCTTGAGCAGGATGTCCACCAGGGCATAGCCCACCCACACCGCCAGCAGCCACGGCCAGGCCCGCCCGCCAGTGGGCTCGGCCGCACCGGCGCGCGGGCGCACGCTGATCCCCAGGATCGCCAGCAGGCCCAACCCCAGGCCGGCCAGCTTCCAGCCGTTGGCGGTCTCCCCGAACACCAGGAACGCGGCCAGCAGCGAAAGCAGGAGTGACAACCGCTGGGCCACGTCGCTGCGCACGATCCCGGCGCGGGTCACCGCGCGGGCCATCATCAGGAAGATCGCCGGCAGCGCCACGGCCAGGCAGAGCAGGGCGGCCCACGGCGCATGCGCGGTCTGCAGTGACGCCAGCGAGGGCTGCAGCAGCACCGCGCTGAGCACGCTGGCGACCAGATAATTCCACGTCACCACCTGCGGCATGTCCAGCCGCTGGCGCGGCGCCAGCTTCAGCAGGACCGAGACCAGCACGCTGCAGAGAACGCTGAAAACCAGAAAGTGCATGTACGGATCCGGCGGGGCGGCGGTGAAGCACGCGGAGGGACGGTATTATGACGCCATGCACAATCCCCCATTTCCCCAAGAAAGCGGTGCGCTGACGCTGGACGGACCGGTCGGTCCGCTGGATGTCGTGGTTGATCTGCCCGAGGCCGATGTCGCGGTGCAGCCGGTGGTGGCGATCGTCTGCCATCCGCTGTCCACCGAGGGCGGCAGCATGCACAACAAGGTGGTGACCATGGCCGCGCGCTCGCTGCGCGACCTGGGCATCGCCACCGTGCGCTTCAACTTCCGCAGCGTCGGCGACTCGGCCGGCACGTTCGACAACGGCGTGGGCGAACAGGACGACCTCAAGGCCGTCGCCGCCTGGGTCCGTGCGCAGCGGCCGGGCCAGGCCCTGTGGCTGGCCGGTTTCAGCTTCGGCGCGTACGTCTCGCTGCGCGCGGCGGGCGACCTGCAGCCGACCACGTTGATCTCGATCGCGCCGCCGGCCAGGCGCTGGGACTTCGAGGGCATGCAGCCGCCGGCCCAGTGGCTGGTGATCCAGGGCGAGGAAGACGAGATCGTCGACCCGCAGGCGGTCTATGACTGGCTGGACAGTATGGATGCACCGCATGAACTGGTGCGCATGCCCGATACCAGCCACTTCTTCCACCGCAAGATCGTCGACCTGCGCGGCGCGCTCATCCATGGCGTCAAGCAGTGGCTGCCCAACCCCGCCCCCGACGCGGCATGAGCGACACCGTGATGACCCCGTCGCAGCGCTACGCCGATGGCGTGGCCCGGGGCGAATGGCAGAACGACCCGGCCCAGCACGCCGCCCTGGCCGAGCTGGATCGCATCCATCTGGCGCTGGTCGACAGCGCCCAGGACGGCTGGCTGGACCGCCTCTCCGCATTCTGGAAGAAGCCCGAGCCGGTCAAGGGCCTGTACTTCTGGGGCGGGGTGGGGCGCGGCAAGACCTTCCTGGTCGATCTGTTCTATGACGGCCTGCCGATCGAACAGAAGTACCGCACCCATTTCCATCGCTTCATGCGCGGCATCCACGAGCGCCTGCGCGAGCACCAGGGGCAGAGCGATCCGCTGGCGAAGATCGCCCAGGAGTGGCGCAGCAAACTGCGCGTGCTGGTGCTGGACGAATTCTTCGTCACTGACATCGGCGATGCGATGCTGCTGGCGCGCCTGCTCGAACGCATGTTCGCCGAGGGCGTGACCCTGGTGACCACCTCCAACACCGCGGTGGAAAACCTGTACCTCAACGGCCTGCAGCGCGACAGCTTCCTGCCCGCGATCGGGCTGCTGCAGACCTACTGCGTGGAACTGTACGCCGAAGGCACCGAGGACTACCGCATGCGCGCGCTGACCCGCTCGCCGGTGTACCAGTCCCCGATCGATGCCGGCAGCGATGCCTGGCTGGCCGGCCGCTGGGCCGAGCTCAGTGGTGGGCAACCGGCCAAAGCGGGCAACATCGAGATCGAGGCGCGCAAGATTCCGGTGCGCGGCCGCGGCAAGAGCATCGTCTGGTTCGATTTCAAGGCGCTATGCGAAGGCCCACGCGGCCCGTCGGATTACATCGAGATCGCGCACGAGTTCAACACCGTGCTGCTCGGCGATATCCCGCACTTCGACACACTCAACGAAGATGCCGCGCGCCGCTTCGTCAACCTGATCGACGAGCTGTACGACCGCCACGTCAACCTGGTCTGCACCGCGACCGATTCACCGGTCGGGCTGTATTCGGGCATCCGCCTGCAGGGCGCGTTCGAACGTACCGCCTCGCGCCTGATCGAAATGCAGAGCGCCGAGTACCTGGGCACCCCGCACCGCGCGTAAATCCACGCCGGGCCTGGACAGGCCGTGATGGAGATCCACGCCATGCGTGGATAGGCCGTGCAACGTAGATCCACGCCATGCGTGGATGCTCTCTACAACGGCGGCAACACCAACGCGTCCCCGCGCGGCTGTTCGTGCGCGATCGGCGCGGCCGCGTCCTCGTTGCGGTCCATCACCATCATTGCCAGCGGCCTGCCCTGGTAGCGCACCTCCAGCGACTGCTGGATCGCGTCCAGCGCCAGCACCTGCGTGCACAGCGACTGGGCCTGCGCCTCCAGCGCCTTGCCACGCAACTCCATGCGGTGCTCCAGGTCGGCCTCCATCTTCTCGGCGCGCGCCTCGATCCGGCCAGAGCCGCCGGTCAGCATCGTCCACATCACCCCGCGGGCAAGCGAGGCCGACATCGACTCGGCCGCCTGCTCGATGCGCGCCTCGAACTGCTCGCCGAACAGGTCCTGCTCCCAGATCCCGCGGCCCAGCGTACGGCCAACGTATTCGTGGGCATCCCTGCGCAGCCCTTCCACTTCGCGCGCCTTGCGGCCGCTGCCGGTCATGATCTCCACCGTCGCCCCCAGCGCATCGAAGGCGATGTCCGTGGCCTCGCCGGCCACCCCGGCCACCGCAGGCACCAGCTGGCGGGTGCCCCACTCGAGCTGGCGCAGGCGCTGGGCATCGGCGTCACTGACCGGGATCGGCTGGCGATCGATGTTCAGCTCGCCATCGTGGAAGAAAATCTCCGCCGGCACCTGCTCGCGGTTGCGCAGCCAGATCCCGCCGCTGTCCACCAGCACGTTGTAGGGCGTGCTCACCCCGCACTGGCGCGAGGAGAGGGCCGGCGCCTTGGTCTGGCCATCGGCGGCGGCGGTGCCGGTGCCGGCCAGGGTCAGGCCCAGCAACAGACATCCAGTCAGGGGCAGGCGCATGGTCGCGTTCATATGAAAGGAGACGCGTTGGAGCGTCGCACCCCGGGGCGGCCCCGGCGCGGGTCGGAAGTCACCCTGACCGGCGGCCATTCGTTAGGGCCATGTGAGGCCGCTGTTCCGTTTTTCGTGCCCCTGCGTCGCATCCGGCACCGGCGTTTTGGCCTTGACTGCGCACTCGCTTTCGACAGGTCCAGACCGTTCGTCGGACGCCTTTCCGGCCCGGTCCTTGCGCCGCAAGGGATTAGGGAAATTCACTACATTTGGCGTTGACGACACCTGGTACCCCCACTATCTTGTGGCCGTCGGTACCGCCGACCACAAGTCGACGGGCGTATCGCCTTCACGCCGATGGCCTGAAGACCTACTGACAACCGCACGAAGTACAGCGTGTGGTGCCGGTCGCAGGATTCTCCGGGGGGAGAGGACCGGTGACGCAGGGGAACCGCCCGCAGGCTTGCCTGCCCGGGTCGCGGCTCCTGCGACGCCGATAGTCCACCCTGAGCATCTCTGCATCGGTTCCGGCGCCTGCCAGGCAGACCCACGCTGCACCACCCCAAATCACGCCAAGAGGAAAACGCCGTGAGCACCGAAACCAGCGCAGCTATCGATAAGGAAAGCGAATTCCTGCTGACCTCGCCGCCCACGGCGACCGCCATGAGCGTCACCAAGCGCAATGGCACGACCGAACTGGTGGACCTGAACAAGATCGTGCGCGCCGTACAGCGCTGCTGCGAAGGTCTGCATGCGGTGGATCCGATGCGCGTTGCGACCCGCACCATCTCCGGCCTGTACAACGGCGCGACCACCCAGGAGCTGGACGAACTGTCCATCCGCACCTCGGCGCTGCTGATCGGTGAAGAACCCGAATACGGCCGCCTCGCCGCGCGCCTGCTGGCCAACTTCATCGCCAAGGAAGTGTCCGGCCAGGAAATCCATGCGTTCTCGCAGTCGGTCGGCCGCGGCCACGAAGTCGGCCTGATCAACGCACGCCTGCTGGAGTTCGTGCAGGTCAACGCCCGCAAGCTCAACGACGCGATCGATCCGTCGCTGGACCTGCATTTCGATTACTTCGGCCTGCGTACCCTGTACGACCGTTACCTGCTGCGTCATCCGCACACCCGCAAGGTGATCGAGACCCCGCAGCAGTTCTTCCTGCGCATCGCCAGCGCGCTGAGCGAAGACGTGCCGGAAACCCTCGCGCTGTACAAGCGCATGGGCAACCTGGATTACCTGCCCTCCAGCCCGACCCTGTTCAACTCCGGCACCACCCACGAGCAGCTGTCCTCGTGCTTCCTGCTGGATTCGCCGCAGGATTCGCTGGAGTCGATCTACGCCAAGTACGGCGATATCGCCCAGCTCTCCAAGTTCAGCGGCGGCATCGGCGTCAGCTACAGCCGCGTGCGTTCGCGTGGTTCGCTGATCAAGTCGACCAACGGCCATTCCAACGGCATCGTGCCGTGGCTCAAGACCATGGATTCGTCCGTGGCCGCGGTGAACCAGGGCGGCAAGCGCAAGGGCGCGGCCTGTGTGTACCTGGAAACCTGGCACGCCGATATCGAGGACTTCCTCGAACTGCGTGACAACACCGGCGACGAATCGCGCCGTGCGCACAACCTGAATCTGGCCAACTGGATCCCCGACCTGTTCATGCAGCGCGTCGAGGCCGACCAGGAATGGTCGCTGTTCGATCCGAGCGTGGTGCCCGAGTTCACCGATCTGTTCGGCGAAGCGTTCGAGCAGGCCTACCTGCAGGCCGAAGCCCAGGGCAAGGCCCAGCGCACCATCTCCGCACGCAAGCTGTACTCGCGGATGATGCGTACCCTGGCCGAGACCGGCAACGGCTGGATGACCTTCAAGGACAAGTGCAACCGCGCCAGCAACCAGACCCTGCGTCCGGGCAACGTGATCCACCTGTCCAACCTGTGCACCGAAATCCTGGAAATCACCTCGGCCGAAGAGACCGCGGTGTGCAACCTGGGCTCGATCAACCTGGGCAATCATTTCGACGGCCACGGCGAGTTCGATTTCGAGAAGCTGGCCGACACCGTGCGCCTGGCCGTGCGTCAGCTCGACCGCGTGATCGACCTGAACTTCTACCCGATCGAAACCGCCCGCCGCGGCAACCTGCGCTGGCGTCCGGTCGGCCTGGGCTGCATGGGCCTGCAGGACGTGTTCTTCCGCAAGCGTCTGGCCTTTGACAGTGCCGAAGCCCGCGCGCTGTCCAGGCAGATCGCCGAAACGATCTACTTCCACGCGCTGGAAACCTCGTGCGAGCTGGCCCAGGAACGCGGCAAGCACCCGTCCTTCGTCGACACCCGTGCGGCCAGCGGCGAGCTGCAGTTCGATGCCTGGAACGTGGTGCCCGAAGACACCGCCCGTTGGGACGCCCTGCGTGAGCGCATCAAGGAACACGGCCTGCGCAACTCGCTGCTGATCGCGATCGCCCCGACCGCGACCATCGCCTCGATCGCCGGTTGCTACGAGTGCGTCGAGCCGCAGGTCTCCAACCTGTTCAAGCGCGAAACGCTGTCCGGCGACTTCCTGCAGGTCAACCGTTACCTGGTGAACGAGCTGAAGAAGCTCGGCCACTGGACCCCGGAAATGCGCGACGCGATCAAGCTGGCCGAAGGCTCGATCCAGGGCATCACCCAGATCCCGGAAACGCTGCGCCACATTTACCGCACCGCCTGGGAACTGCCGATGCGTTCGCTGATCGACATGGCCGCCGACCGCGGCGCGTTCATCGACCAGTCCGCCTCGCTCAACCTGTTCATGGAAAGCCCGAACATCGGCGCGATGTCCTCCATGTACATGTACGCCTGGAAGCAGGGCATCAAGACCACGTACTACCTGCGTTCGCGCCCGGCGACCAAGATCGCCAAGACGACCGTCAGCAGCTACACCCCGGTCGAAGCCGTCGCCTGCTCGCTGGAAAACCCGGAAAGCTGCGAGGCGTGCCAGTAACCAAGGCGTGCCGGCCCACCGGGCCGGCCCCGCCGGGTGCACGGACGGAAAATCACACATTCGGTAGCTACCGACCGTTGGTCGGTAGTCGCCAAGAAGGACGAAACACCATGGCCGACAAGCCGACTCAAATGCTGCTCGATCCAGGTTTTGAACTGACGTTGCGCCCGATGCGCTACCCGCAGTTCTATGACATGTATCGCAACGCGATCAAGAACACCTGGACGGTCGAGGAAATCAACTTCCAGATCGACATCAGCGACCTGCACGGCAAGATGTCGCCGGGCGAGCGCCACCTGATCCACCGCCTGGTCGCGTTCTTCGCCACCGGCGATTCGATCGTGTCCAACAATCTGGTGCTGAACCTGTATCAGCATCTGAACGCGCCGGAAGCGCGCATGTACCTGTCGCGCCAGCTGTACGAAGAAGCGCTGCACGTGCAGTTCTACCTGACCCTGCTCGACAACTACCTGCCCGATCCGGACGAGCGCGCCAAGGCGTTCGACGCGGTGGAGAACATCGACTCGATCAAGAAGAAGGCGGACTTCTGCTTCAAGTGGATCGACTCGATCCAGAACCTGAAGCGCATCGAGACCCGTGACGAGCGTCGCCAGTTCCTGCTCAACCAGATCTGCTTCGCGGCGTGCATCGAGGGTCTGTTCTTCTTCGCGGCCTTCGCGTACGTGTACTACTTCCGTTCGCGCGGTCTGCTCAACGGTCTGGCCTCGGGCACCAACTGGGTGTTCCGCGACGAGAGCGCGCACATGGAGTTCGCCTTCGAGTGCGTGGATGTGATCCGCGAGGAAGAGCCGGACCTGTTCGACGATGCGATGAAGCAGGAGGTCTACGACATGCTGGCCGACGCGATCGAGTGCGAAGTGCAGTTCGCCGAGGACGTGCTGTCGGGTGGTGTGGCGGGCATTTCGACGCGTGATATGCGCCAGTATCTGCAGCATTGCGCGGACAATCATTTCCATCGCCTGGGCATGGAGAAGAAGTACAACGTGCGCAATCCGCTGAGCTTCATGGAGCTGCAGGACGTGCAGGAGTTGACCAACTTCTTCGAGCGCCGTTCCTCGGCCTACCAGGTAGGCGTGAAGGGCGAAGTGTCGTTCGACATGTCGTTCTGATCTGACGCTCACGTCGTGATTTCGAAAAGCCCCGGACATGTTCCGGGGCTTTTTGTTTGCGCTCTGCTTGCTTGAGCGTTGAAGCGTTGAGGCAACAGCGTTGGCGTCCGGATGCTGCGAGTAGAAGTGACCCGGGCAGGCGAATGCTGGACCCGCCGTAAATACGTCCGTGTAGGCTCGTGGGGCGCAACCAAGCGGCCCAACCGTCCTGCATTCGCCTACCCGGGTCACGTCCCATGGATCTTCCATTGCGGTTGGAAAGGCGGTTGCTACCAACGTGCGCTGACTATCAATGAGGACCTTGGTATCAACACGTCGTGTAGAGCCGAGCCATGCTCGGCTGCTCTTCCTCTCCCACACCACGTCGCGTAAGCACTCGCCAAAGCCGCTCTCCCCACCGCGCATAAGCAAACTATCTAGAGGAGGTCGGGGGTCCCTTTGCAGGACCGTTAAGCGGCATGGATGCCCCCCTGTCGTATCATCCGCGCCATCCCACAGCATTCCCGGCCCCCGCCATGACCCCCATCCCCGAAACCATCCCGCCCATCGAAGTCCGCATGGCCGAGATCGTGTTCCCCAACCACACCAACCACCTGGGCACTCTGTTCGGTGGCCAGGCACTGGCATGGATGGACAAGGCGGCGTTCCTGGCCGCGGCCCGCTACTCGCGCCGCACCGTGGTCACCGCGCGCTCGGACCAGGTCGATTTCAAGCTGCCGATCCGCATCGGCCAGATGGTGGAAACCGTCGGCCGCATCGTCGAAGTCGGCCGCAGCTCGATGAAGGTGGAGGTTGAACTGATCGCCGAAGACCTCCACACCGGTGAGCGCAAGCTGTGCACGCGCGGACACTTCGTGATGATCGCGCTGGATGCCGACGGCCATCCGACCAGCGTCCCGTCGCTGCCGGGTGACATCCCGGGCCCGTAAGCGGCCCGCGATTGCCTCTCCGCACCTGCGCCCCCATCTGCTGATCATGAGCACACCCCTCGCCGAGTTCATCGACCGCGCCCAGCGCCTGTTCGTGCTGACCGGCGCGGGCTGCAGCACCGATTCGGGCATCCCGGATTACCGCGATGCCGATGGCCAGTGGAAGCGGACGCCGCCGGTCACCTACCAGGCCTTCATGGGCGAGCTGGCCACCCGCCAGCGCTACTGGGCGCGCAGCCTGCTGGGCTGGCCCCGGTTCGGCTGGGCCCGGCCGAACGGCACGCATGCCGCGCTCGCCGCGCTGGAGGCCCGTGGCCAGGTCGAGCTGCTGCTCACCCAGAATGTCGACCGGCTGCATCAGCGGGCGGGCAGCGAGGCGGTGATCGACCTGCATGGGCGGCTGGACCAGGTGCGCTGCATGGGCTGCGAAGCGCGCACCCCGCGCGAGGCGTTCCAGCACCGGCTGCTGGCGCTCAACCCCGGCTGGGAGCATCTGGAGGCCGGACAGGCGCCCGACGGCGATGCCGATCTGGAGATGGATTTCTCCGCCTTCCAGGTGCCGGCCTGCCCGGCATGCGGCGGGGTGCTCAAGCCGGACGTGGTGTTCTTCGGTGAAAGCGTGCCGCGCGAGCGGGTCGCCACCGTCCACGACCATCTGCAGCGGGCCGATGCGGTGCTGGTGGTCGGCTCCTCGCTGATGGTCTATTCCGGCTTCCGCTTCGTGCAGGCCGCGGCCCAGGCCGGGCTGCCGATCGCCGCGCTCAACCGCGGCCTTACCCGCGCGGACGCGCTGTTGAGCCTGAAGGTCGACCAATCCTGCGCCGACGCGCTGGCCTTCCTGCTGCCAGGAACCGCCGCCGCCTGAGCCGCTACGAAACACTGATCCATTGGCACGGTTGCCTCCGCCGCCGCACAGGAGTGCAATGGCGCCCGGTTCCATTTCCTCTTCCCGAGTTCCCCCCTTGAGCCAGCTCTTCTCCTCCATCCCCTTCGGTCCGCTGACCCTGCCCAACCGCATCGTGATCGCGCCGATGTGCCAGTACTCCTGTGTCGACGGCCTTGCCAACGACTGGCACCGCATCCATCTCGGGCAGCTCTCGCAGTCCGGCGCCGGCCTGCTGATCCTGGAAGCCACCGCCGTGCTGCCGGAAGGCCGCATCAGCTGGGCCGACCTGGGCTTGTGGGATGACGCCACCGAAGCCGCGCTGGCCTCGGTCGTGGCCTCGGTCAAGCAGTGGTCGCCGATGCCGCTGGGCGTGCAGTTGGGCCATGCCGGGCGCAAGGCCTCGGTCAACAAGCCCTGGGAAGGCGGCGGTGCGATGGACCCGTCCGATCCGCGTGCGTGGCCCACGGTCGCACCGTCCGCGCTGCCGTTCGCCAAGACCGACCCGACCCCGACCGAACTGGATCTGGCCGGCATCGATGCCGTGGTCGAGGCTTTCGCGGCCGCCGCCCGTCGCGCAGAGCGCGTCGGCATGGACCTGATCGAACTGCACGCCGCGCACGGCTATCTGCTGCACCAGTTCCTGTCGCCGCTGAGCAACCGCCGCGAGGACGACTACGGTGGCTCGCTGGAAAACCGCATGCGCCTGCTGGTGCGCGTGTTCGATGCCGTGCGTGAGGCCGTCTCGGACCGCATCGCGGTGGGTGTGCGCATCTCCGCCAGCGACTGGGTGGCCGGTGGCTGGGATATCGAACAGACCACGACCCTGGCGCACGTGCTGGATGCGCGCGGCTGCCAGTTCCTGCACGTCTCCAGCGGTGGCAACGACCCGCGCCAGCAGATTCCGCTGTCGCCGGGCTACCAGGTGCCGTTCGCGCAGGCGATCAAGGCGCACAAGCTGCGCATGCCGGTCATCGCGGTGGGCCTGATCACCGAGCCCTCGCAGGCCGAATCGATCCTGCGCCATGGCCATGCCGATGCGATCGCGCTGGCCCGCGGCATCCTTTACGACCCGCGCTGGCCGTGGCATGCCGCCGCCGCACTGGGCGATTCGGTCGCTCCGGCACCGCAGTACCTGCGCTGCGAACCGCGCGAAGCCCGCGGTGTGTTCATCGCGCCGGAACGCTGACACGCTGGCGGTAGTGCCGGCCGTTGGCCGGCATCCGGGTGACCCTGTGCTCAGCCGACATCCACCCGCCACGCCGGCGGCAGCCCCTCGATGATGTGCTGCATCAGCGCCCGCACCTTCGGGGTCAGATCGCGGCGATCGCTGACGCACAGGAACAACCGCATCGGCTCCGGTGAGGCCTGGGTGCTCTGCGCATCGCCGGGTTCGAACAGCGCCTGCAGCTCGCCGCGCGCGAGATAGGGCGCGGCCACGAACGCCGCCAGCCGGGTGATGCCGCCGCCGGCCACCGCCATCGCGGCCAGTGCATCGACGTCATCGCTCACCAGCGCCGGGGCCACCTCGGCATCGAAGCGCATGCCGTCGCGGACGAAGCCCCACGGCAGATAGCGCCCGTCCAGCGGGTAGCGCAGCAGCAGGCAACGATGCTCGCGCAGCGCCTCCGGTGTGAGCGGAATCCCGGCCCGCGCGAGATACGACGGTGCCGCGCAGAACACGAACGGCACCTGCGCGATCGGCCGCGCCACCAGGCCTTCCTCCAGCTGCGGTTCGATCCGGATGCTCACGTCCACGTCTTCGTGCGCGTGGTCCACGCTGCGGTCGGTGAGCAGCAGCTCGATCGCCAGGCGGCGGAAGCGGGCCTGCAGCGCGGGCAGCAACGGGGCCAGCGCGTGGCGGCCGAACGCGGTGCTGCTGGCGATCCGCAACCGTCCTTCAGGCGTGGCATCGAGGTCGGTCACGGCGGCCTGGGCGCGCTGCAGGTCGCGTTCGATGTGGCGCACCTGGGCCAGGTACAGCGCACCGCGCTCGGTCAGGGCCAGGGTACGGGTGGTGCGGTTGAGCAGGCGCACCCCCAGATGCGCCTCCAGCCGGGCGATGTTCTGCCCGACCGCCGCCGGGCTCACCCCAAGCGTGCGCGCGGCCGCAGCCAGGCTGCCGGCGTCGGCGGTCCGGATGAAGCTGCGGATTGACTGGAGAATGTTCATGCTGGCCGCCATTCTCGCGCTCCATTGGAAAGAATTTCTTTATAAAGCGCCAAGTCCATCCGGTCTACCCGCCCTGCGGCCCCCTGCTTATCGTGCCTGTCCCGCAACCGCCAGGTTGCCCGCTCGCCCGGCTCTGTTGCCCGGGCGACGCCGCTTCCGCGCTGTGCCGCCCCCGCTGCCGTCGCGTCCTGCGCACGGCCTGGCCGCCTTCCCCGGAGATGACATGAACCCAGCGCTCGCCCCCCTCGATACCGACCCGCAGGAAACCCAGGAATGGCGTGAGTCGCTGGAGGCGGTCATCCACGCCGCCGGCCGCCCGCGCGCGCATTACCTGATGGACCAGCTGACCGAGCTGGACACGGCCCGCCATGGGGATCTGCATGGCCGCGTCTGGACGGCGTATACCAACACCATTCCGGTCGAGCGCCAGCCGGCCTATCCGGGCGATCTCGGCATCGAGCGCCGCCTCAACGCGATGATCCGCTGGAACGCGATGGTCATGGTGCTGCGCGCCGGCAAGCACTCCAACGTGGGTGGCCACATCGCCACGTACCAGTCCGCGGCGGTGCTGTACGACGTCGGCTTCGATCACTTCTTCCGTGGCCGTACCGACACCTTCGATGGCGACATGATCTACATCCAGGGCCACTCGGCGCCCGGCATCTACGGCCGCGCATTCGTCGAAGGCCGTATCGCGCCCGAACGCATGGACAACTTCCGCCGCGAATCCGATCGCGATGGCCTGTCCTCCTATCCGCACCCGCGGCTGATGCCGGACTTCTGGCAGTTCCCCACCGTCTCGATGGGGCTGGGCCCGCTCACCGCCGCCTACCAGGCGCGTTACATGCGCTACCTGGAATACCGCGGGCTGAAGGAGCACCAGGGCCGCAAGGTCTGGGCCTTCCTTGGCGATGGTGAAATGGACCAGCCCGAATCGCTGGCCGCCATTTCCGTGGCCGGCCGCGAGCGCCTGGACAACCTGGTGTTCGTGGTGAACTGCAATCTGCAGCGGCTGGACGGCCCGGTGCGCGGCAACGCCAAGGTGATCCAGGAACTGGAAGGCATCTTCCGCGCCGCCGGCTGGAACGTCATCAAGGTCATCTGGGGCGGCGGCTGGGATGCGCTGCTGGCCAAGGACCGCACCGGCCTGCTGCGCCAGCGCATGATGGAATGCGTGGATGGCGACTATCAGACCTTCAAGTCGCAGAACGGTGCCTACGTGCGCGAGCATTTCTTCGGCAAGTATCCCGAACTGCTGGCGCTGGTCGCGGAGATGAGCGATGACGAGATCTGGGCGCTTGCGCGCGGCGGTCACGACCCGCAGAAGGTCTATGCCGCCTACGCGCAGGCCGTCGCCGGCAACGGCCGGCCGAGCGTGATCCTGGCCAAGACGGTCAAGGGGTTCGGCATGGGCGAGGCCGGTGAAGGCCAGAACATCAATCACCAGCTCAAGAAGATGAGCGCCGATGCCGTGCGTGCGTTCCGTGATCGGTTTGATCTGCCGGTCAGTGACGACCAGCTGGAAGACATGCCGTACCTGCGCCCCGCGCCGGGCAGTGCAGAGGCGCGCTATTTCGCACAGCGCCGCCAGGCCCAGGGCGGCCAGCTGCCGGCGCGGGTGACCCACGTCGATCCGTTGCCGGTGCCGGCGTTGTCGGCGTTCGCCACCCAGTTGCAGGGCAGTGGCGAACGCGGCCAGTCCACCACGATGGGCTTCGTGCGCATCCTCACCACGCTGCTCAAGGACCCGGAACTGGGCAAGCTGATCATTCCGATCGTGCCCGATGAATCGCGCACGTTCGGCATGGAAGGCCTGTTCCGCCAGATCGGCATCCACTCCTACCTCGGCCAGCTGTACACGCCGCAGGATGCCGGCCAGCTGAGCTATTACAAGGAAGCCAAGGACGGCCAGATCCTGCAGGAAGGCATCAACGAATCCGGCGCGATCTGCTCGTGGATCGCCGCCGGTACCGCCTACAGCAACCACGGCCTGGCCACGATTCCGTTCTACATCTTCTACTCGATGTTCGGCCTGCAGCGCGTCGGTGACCTAGCCTGGGCGGCTGCCGATGCACGCACCCGCGGCTTCCTGCTCGGCGCCACCTCCGGCCGCACCACGCTGATGGGCGAGGGCCTGCAGCACGATGACGGCCACAGCCACGTGCTGTCCTCGGTGATCCCCAGCTGCGTGTCCTTCGATCCCACCTACAACTTCGAACTGGCGGTGATCATCCAGGACGGCCTGCGCCGGATGTACGTGGACCAGGAGGACATCTACTACTACATCACCGTGCTCAACGAGGCCTATCCGCACCCGGCACTGCCGGAAGGCAGCGAAGCGGGCATCCTCAAGGGCCTGTACCTGCTGCACCCCGCTGCCGCCGACAGCGACCCGGCGCTGCGCGTGCAGCTGATGGGCAGTGGCGCGATCCTGCGCGAAGTGGAAGCCGCCGCCACCCTGCTGCAGCAGGATTTCGGCATCGCCAGCGACGTGTGGAGCGCCACCAGCCTCACCGAACTGCGCCGTGATGGCCTGGCGGCCGAGCGCTGGAACCTGCTGCACCCCGTGGAGGAGCCGCGGGTGCCGTATGTGCAGCAATGCCTGGCCGCGCACCCGGGCCCGGTGATCGTGGCCACCGACTACATGAAGATCGTCGGCGACCAGATCCGGCCCTTCATCGACGGCCGCCGCTTCACTGCGTTGGGCACCGATGGCTTCGGCCGCTCGGATACGCGCGAGTCACTGCGTACGTTCTTTGAAGTGGACCGCCACTTCATCGTGCTCGCCGCGCTCAAGTCGCTGGCCGATGACGGCCGGATCGAACGCGGCCAGCTGCAGGTGGCGATCGACCGGTACGGCATTGATGTGGAGAAGGTGGACCCGGCGGCGGTGTAGGGGCTGGGCCACTGCCCTTGGTTGCATCTGAGAGCATCGACCGCAGCCCGGCGGTGCTCGCTTACACTGGCCGGATGCGCCCCGATTCCATCCTCACCCTCTCATGCCCGGACCGTACCGGGATCGTCTACCGTGTGTCCGGCCTGCTGTTCGAGCTGGGCTGCAACATCCTCGATGCCCAGCAGTTCGGCGACGACGAGAGCGGCCGGTTCTTCCTGCGCGTGCATTTCGATCGTGCCGCCGAGCGGTCACTGGGCGATGTGGAAGCCCGCATGGCCACCCTGGCCGCCGAGTTCGGGATGGACTGGCAGCTGCATGACGCCCGCCGCCGCGCACGGCTGCTGGTGCTGGTGAGCAAGCAGGGGCATTGCCTCAATGACCTGCTGTTCCGCGCGCACAGCCGGCAGCTGCAGGTGGATATCGCGGCGGTGGCCTCCAATCACGAGGACTTCGCTGCCCTGGCCGGCTCCTATGGCGTGCCGTTCCATCACCTGCCGGTCAACGCGGACAACCGCGCCGTGCAGGAGCAGCAGATCATCGATCTGGTCGAGCGCGAGCAGATCGACCTGGTGGTGCTGGCGCGTTACATGCAGATTCTGTCGCCGCGCCTGTGCGAGGCCTTGGCCGGGCGGGCGATCAACATCCACCACAGCTTCCTGCCCAGCTTCAAGGGCGCGCAGCCGTATCACCAGGCGCACGCGCGCGGGGTCAAGATCATCGGCGCGACCGCGCACTATGTGACCCCGGATCTGGACGAAGGCCCGATCATCGAACAGGACGTGGCGCGCGTGGATCACGCGATGACGCCACGCGACCTGGTGCGGCTGGGCAGCGACACCGAATCGCAGGTACTGGCCCGCGCGGTACGCCGGCATGTGGAGCACCGCATCCTGCGCAACGGGCATCGCACCGTCGTCTTCCGCTGATCGGTAGGTACCCACCGTTGGTCGGTACGACTGACCTGTAGGTACCCACCGTTGGTGGGTACGACTGACTGTAGGTACCCACCGTTGGTGGGTACGACGCTCCGGTAGTGGGGGGCGGGGGGGGGGGGCCCACAAACTCCACCAAACAAAAACCTGA